>JAJZPX010000084.1 GCA_021811025.1 Actinomycetes bacterium | reverse complement strand
CTGCCCGTCGACCTTCCGACTCCCGTCACGGTCGCTCAGCACATCGCCGACGGGTTCGTGCCGGGGCTGGTCGCCTGGCTCGACGGGATGTCGAAGGTGAAGGTCAAGATCGCCGAGGACGGCGAGCAGCCGTGCCCCGGAATCGTGTACGTGTCGCCGACCGGGGGGAACCTGGAGATCGGGTCGGGCGGTCAGCTGCGCTTCGTGCCGCCCGCTCCCGGCCAGCTGTACGTCCCTTCGGCCGACAGCCTCTTCCGGTCGGTCGCCCGCTTCTACGGCTGCGAAGCGGTCGGCGTCATCCTCACCGGCATGGGCGCCGACGGCGCGGCCGGGCTGAAGGCGCTCGCGGACGCCGGGGGCGTCACCATCGCTCAGGACGAGAAGACGTCGGTGGTCTACGGCATGCCGAAGGCCGCGGTGGACACGGGCGCGGCCCGCGAGGTGCTGCCGATCGAGGGCATCGGCGGGCGCATCGCGGAGCTCTGCGCGCCCTGCCGCCGCTAGCCCGCTCGCTGTGGCCTCCGTCACAACTGGACCCTAAACCCGAGCCTCCGACCGGCCGATATTTGGATGCAGCCGCGCTTTCAGCCCGGCATGAGCTCGCAGCTGCTGGAGAGGCCCGGGCCGGCAACCCGTCCTTCCCATTCAAGAAGCACCTGCGCCAGCGACAAGGGAAGAGGGGTGAGCACGTGCCTGTCGGTCTGTACCTATCGCGCTGCCGTGGAGCCCTGCGCGTGCCGGACGTGGACGCTCTGGCCGAGCGGTTCGGCGACTCCGTCGACGTCTGCCGCGTCGTGGACGACTTCTTCGAGCCGGGAGTGCAGGAGTCGATCGTGGCGGAGATCCGCGACCGCGGGCTCGGGGGCGTGGTGCTCGCGGGCAACTCCGTCGAGCACCACATGCGCAGCCTGTCCGGCCCCCGCCTGCAGGACTCCATCGTCGAGGCGGGCGTCAACCCGAACAGAATCGCCTTCGCGAACCTGCTCGAGCAGGTCGCGCTTCCGCACTCCGTCGACGAGAGCGGCGCTGCCACCAAGGCCGCGGTCCTTCTCGAGGACGCTATCCGCCAGGCGCGCACGTTCCCGCCCGTCGAGGCGGTCGAGATCGTCCCGAACCGCTCCGTCCTCATCCTCGGAGTCACCGCCGCGGCCGTGGTGGCCGCCCAACGGCTCTTGCGCCTCGGCTACGGCGTGACGATCGCCGACGCGGGCGCCGTCGACCGTTCGCTCTCCGTCGGCAACGGCCTGCGCGCCACGGGAGCGTTCGTGGCGTCCCATCCCGCGGTGTCGATCGTCGAGAGCGCGGAGCTCGCGGACGCCGAAGGCTGGCTCGGCGACTACGACGTCACCTTCTCGACCCCGGACGGGTCGCGTCCCGTACGCGCGGGCGGGATCCTGGTGGCGGACGGCGCCGCATGGGTGGAGCCGCTCCGGCGGCACTACGCGCTCGCCGTGGACGACGACGGCCTCCCGCTCTCGCTGGGCGCGGCGCATCCGGCGAGGACCGTGGATCCCGGCATCATGCTGATGCCGGCGCACGACGACGGCGACGTGACCGAGGTCATCCGCGCGGCGGACGTCGCGGCGCTGGCGCTGGTGCTTCACCTCTCGGTCCCGAGGGTGCTGCGCGGCGTGGCGACCTCCGTCGTCGACGAGTCGCTGTGCGGCGGCTGCGCCTCGTGCGTGAAGACGTGCGCGTTCGGTGCGTGCAGCATCGATCCCGAGACCCGCCTATCGCACGTCGACCCGCGGCGTTGCCACGGCTGCGGCAAGTGCGTGGTGTCCTGCCCCGTTGGCGCCCGCGACATCGTGTCGTCGCCGCACGCGCAGATGCTCGAGACGATTCGCGCGATGGCGGCGTCGGAGCTCCCGGCACCGCGCGTCCTCGGCTTCCTGTGCGGCGGCTGCGGCTATCCCGCAGCGGACGAGGCCGGGCGCCAGGCGGCCGCGGGCCGCGAGACGTACCCCGCGTCGTTCCTGCCTATCCGCATCCCGTGCGGGGGCCGGCTCGACGCGCTGTACGTCCTCGAGGCGATCGCGGCGGGGTTCGACGGCGTGGCGGTCTTCCGCTGCCGGGAGGGCCACTGCCGGAACCTCGTCGGCAACCTCGACATGGACCGGCGGATCAACCTCCTGCGGACCGTGCTCCGCTCGCGCGCGATCGACGACGCGCGCCTGAGCATCATCGACATCTCGCCCGAGGAGGGCGAGCTGTTCACGCGGGAGGTCACCGCCTTCTTCTCCCAGCTCGAGCCGATGTCGACGATGGAAGGGGGCGCGCGATGAAGCCGAAGCTCGCGACGGTCGTGCTGGGCGGGTGCACGGGATGCCACCTCGCGCTCCTGGACCTGCACGAGAAGCTCGTGGACCTGCTCGGCGCCGTGGAGCTGGTGCGCTCGCCGCTGACCGACGCCGAGGAGATCCCGGAGTGCGACGTCGTGCTCGTGGAGGGCGCCGTAGGGACGGCCCTCGACGAGGCGACCGTGCGCGAGGCGCGCGCGAAGGCTCGCACGCTCGTTGCGATGGGCGCGTGCGCGACGCTCGGAGGCGTCGGCGGGCTGCGCAACGTCGTTCAGACTGCGGACGTCTTCGCCGCCGCCTACGGGAGCGGCAAGCCGCCGCTCCAGGCAGATCCGGAGGCCGACCCTCCCATCCCTGCGCTCCGGCCGGAAGTCCGGCCGGTCTCGGCGGTAGTCGACGTGGACGTCGAGGTGCCCGGATGCTCGCCTGTGCCCGAGATGCTGCTCGACGCGCTCACCGCGATCCTCGAGGGGCGAGAGTTCGAGGCGCCGCGGCGCACGCTGTGCACGGAGTGCTCGAGGCGCCACGAGACGATGCTCCAGCACGACAGCGGCTTCGTGTCCGACGCCGTCTACGGCGTGATGGAGCTCGACAGCATCGACCCCGAGCGCTGCCTGCTGGAGCAGGGCGTCATCTGCATGGGCCCGGTCACCCGCGAGGGATGCGGGGCGAGGTGCCCGGCGTCCAACGTTCCGTGCCGCGGGTGCATGGGGCCGAGCCGAAAGGAGTTCGAGCAGGGAGCGAAGATGGTCGACACGCTCGCCGCGATCCTGCCCGCGGGGGCGATCATGTTCCTCGACGACCTCATCGGCACCGGCTACCGCTTCGGGCTGCCGTCGTCCGTCCTGCCGAGCACGGTGACGAAGAGGGGGTGGTCGCGGTGACCCGTACTCTGCGCCTCCCTGCAGTCACCAGGATCGAAGGGCACGGGCGCGTGTCGCTCGTGGTGGGGGACGACGGCCGGGTGAAGGAAGCCAGCTTCAACGTGCTTGAGTTCCGCGGATTCGAGAAGATCCTCGAGGGCCGCATGATCTGGGAGATGCCGCTCGTCACGAGCCGCATCTGCGGCATCTGCCCCGTGAGCCACCACATCGCCGCGGTGAAGGCCGCCGACGCTCTGCTCGGCGCGGAGCTGCCGCCGGCCGCACGCTCGCTTCGCGAGCTGTTGCAGCTGGCGGGGTTCGTGCACGACCACGCGCTGCACTTCTTCCTGCTCGCGGGGCCCGACTTCCTCCTCGGCGACGGCGCCGCGAGCCGCGACCTCCTCGGCGTGCTCGAGGCGCGGCCGGACCTCGCCCGAGCCGCGATTTCGCTGCGGAAGGCCGGTCAGCGCGTCGTCGAGGCGATCGGCGGACAGGCGGGGCACCCGGTGACGGCGATCCCGGGCGGGATGAGCCGGGCGCTGCCCGACGACGTCCGCAAGGAGCTGCTCGCGGTCGTGCGCGAGGCGCTGCCGGGCGCGGAGGAGGCCGAGGCGCTGTCGCGCGAGGCCACCCTGCGGCTGCTCGCCGAGCACCCGGGCTTCGCCTCGGCCGACACCCCGCTCGTCGCGCAGATCGCCGGCGGCCGGGCGTTCGACGTGTACGACGGGACGCTGGTCGCGCTGGGGCCCGACGGCTCCCGCGCGGAATTCGACGCTTCGGGCTACGCCGAGCACATCGGCGAGGTCACGCTGCCGTGGACGTACGCCAAGGCGCCGTACCTGAAGGCGCTCGGCGTGCCCGACGGCCACTACCGCGTCGGGCCGCTGGCGCGGCTGCGGATCGCGGAGGACATGCGCGGCGAGCGCGCGAACGCCGCGGCCTCGGCGTTCCGCTCGGAGCTCGGCGAGACCTCGGCCGCGCTGGCGTACCACTGGGCGAGGATGATCGAGCTCGTCGCAGTCCTCGAGCGGATGGAGGCGCTGCTCGCCGATTCCGCGACCTCGGGGGACGACGTGCGCGTGAAGGTGGAGCGGCGCGCCGGGAGCGGCTCGGCCGCGGTCGAGGCGCCGCGCGGGACGCTGATACACCACTACGAGGCGGACGACGTCGGCCGAGTCACGCGGGCCGAGATCATCGTCGCCACCACCCAGAACAGCGTCGCCATCGGCCGAGCGGCCGCCCAGGCGGTGCAGGGCGAGGCCGTCCTCGACGGCAAGCTGCCCGACGCCGTGCGGCAGAAGATGGAGCTGGGGATCCGCGCCTACGACCCGTGCCTCTCGTGCGCCACGCACGAGGTGGGGCGGATGCCGTTCAGCGTCGAGGTGCTGCACGCGCGCGGCGAGGGGCGGTGACGCGCGTGGACATCCGTGACGCACTCGACCAGCACGTGCGCAAGCGCCTCGAGGACAGCTTCGGCAAGGGGGTGGCGATGATGATCTGGGCGTCGGCGCACGGCGCGTCGAACATATCCTCGCTCGACCCCGACCGTGACGGCTACATGCGCTTCGTCGAGGCGGTGTGCGGCGACCAGCGAGTGGTCGACATGTGGGGCAAGTCGGGCGCCGAGCACGCGCTGCAGCAGTGGAAGGCGCTGGTGTGCTGAGCGGCGGCTAGGCTTCGAGCAGCCGCAGGACGACCTCCGCCGCCTCTCTCGCGGCCTCCTCGGCCGTGGGTGAGAGACCCTCGCCGTGCTCCATCTCGGGCGCGGCGAGCGTGACGAGCGTCATGCGGGGGCGGGCGGAGTAGAGCGCCCACGCGATGTCGAGCAGGTGGCCGGGCTCGAGCGCGTGACCGTACTCGCCGTGCGGCGCGGCCTCAACCGATCGCACCTCCACCGGCGGCCCGTGCCGCCGCTCGGCGTCGACGAGAACGACGCTGTCGGCTTCCGCGGCCTCGTCCGCCATGTCGATGTCGAGCTGCGGCGCCGTCAGCAGGCGAACGGACGCCGGCAGACGGGCCTCCAGCAGCGCGGCCACGAGGTGCGCGGCCCCGTCGTCGCCGCGCGACACGTTCCCGATGCAGATCACGAGGTTCTCAGTCATGCGACGAGTATCCCTGTTGCGAGCCCCGTTGTCAGCATCGCGGATCGGCTGTGACGGCTGCGACGGCCGGCGGGTGGGGCACCGCGCCTAACGGTATACTCGAACGCATGAGAGAGCTCCCAATCGGCATCTTCGACTCGGGCCTCGGCGGGCTCACCGTCGCGGCCGAGATCATGCGCGTGCTGCCGAGCGAGTCCGTCGTATACCTGGGCGATTCCGCGCGCTGTCCCTACGGCCCGCGGCCGCTCGACGAGGTGCGCCGCTTCGTGCTGGAGATCGGCGCGTGGCTCGCGCAGCGCCCCGTGAAGCTCATCGTGATCGCGTGCAACACGGCGACGGCCGCGGGCCTCGTGGCGGCTCAGCAGTCGTTCGACGTGCCCGTCGTGGGCGTAGTCGAGCCGGGGGCGCGAGCCGCGGTGAAAGCCACGGTGAACCGCCGCGTCGGCGTGATCGGGACGACGGGCACGATCGAGTCCGGCGCCTACTCGGACGCGGTCAGGGCGATCGACGCGGGCGTCACCGTCTACTCGGTCGCGACGCAGAACTTCGTGGAGGTCGTGGAGAGCGGACTCCGGCGAGGGCCCGGACCGCTCGAGGACTGGATGAGCGACTCGGCGGACGTGTTCGTGCGCCCCGCGCTGTACCGGATGGCGCGCGACTACCTCGATCCGCTGAAACGCACCGGCATCGACACTCTCGTCCTCGGCTGCACCCACTTCCCGCTGCTCTCCGCGGCCATCCAGTCCGCGGTCGGCTCGAGCGTGCGCCTGATCTCCTCGGCCGAGGAGACCGCGCGCGAGGTGGCGGACACGCTGTGCGTGCGCGGCCAGCTCAGGGACGGCGGCGACGTCGTGCACTCGTTCGCCACCACGGGCGATCCCGACGAGTTCCGCCGTCTGGGATCGCGCGTGTTGCGCCGGGAGATACGTATGGTGGAAGCTGTAAGCGTAGATGAGCTCGCTGCGGGTGCCGCTCGGCTGGGGCTCGAAGGTACCGGGGGGGTCCGAACGGTCGGCTGAGGCGGGCCGCCGGTCACGAGGAGGTCGCATGCGTCTGACTGTGGCTGGGTCCGCCGCGTCGTACGCCGGCGCGGGGCAGGCGTGCTCCTCGTATCTCGTCGAGACCGCGTCCACCCGCGTCGTAGTGGACTGCGGGAACGGCAGCCTCGCGAACCTCGCGCGCATCACCGATCCCCTCGCGATCCACGCCGTGTTCGTCACCCACCGTCACCCCGACCACTTCCTCGACCTCTTCGCGCTGCAGGCCGCCATACGGTACGCGCCCGGCGGTCCGGCCGAGGTCGGCCCCGTGCCGCTGTACGCGCCTCCGGGCCTCCTCGAGAGCATGTCGTGCTTCCTCGACGAGCGCGGGCGCGAGGACTTCCACGCCGCCTTCTCGCTGAAGACTCTCGAGCCGCTCGAGCCGGTCGTCGTCGGCGACCTCCAGTTCACGCCGCGGCTCGTGGAGCACATCGAGGACACGTTCGCGCTGCGCATCGCGTCGGACGGCAAGCTCCTGTGCTACACTTCCGACTCGCGTTTCGGGACGCCGGTGCTCGACGCGGCGGCGGGAGCCGACGTGCTGCTGTGCGAGGCGACGCTGCCCGAGCGGTACGCCGGGCTCGCGCCGCACATGACGGCCGAGGAGGCGGGGGAGCTCGCGACGCGCTCAGGGGCGAGGACGCTGATCCTCACGCACCTCTGGCCGACCGCGGACCGCGAGGAACTGCTCGCCGGCGCCCGGCGGTCGTTCGGCGGCGAGGTCATGCTCGCTGAGGAGATGCTGACCGTCGAGGTCGGGTAGACCACGGGGGGCGCTCGTCAGAGGCGTCCCGGGCGAAAGGACGCCTTGATGCCACGCAAGGATCGTTCGGCCGACGAGCTGCGGCCCATCCGCTTCACGCGGGGGTACCTCCGCAACGCTCCGGGCTCGTGCCTCTTCGAGATAGGCGACACGGTCGTCCTGTGCGCGGCGACGGTCTCGGAGCAGGTGGCGCAGTGGCGTCGCGGGTCGGGGCAGGGGTGGGTGACCGCCGAGTACTCGCTGCTTCCCGCGTCCACGCACACGCGGACGCGGCGCGAGGTCACGGCCGGGCGGCCCAGCGGGCGCACGCACGAAATCCAGCGGCTCGTCGGCAGGTCGCTGAGGGCGGTCACCGACCTCGGAGGGCTCGGCGGCGAGTACACGGTGAACGTCGACTGCGACGTCATCCAGGCGGACGGCGGCACGCGTGCCGCGTCGATCACCGGGAGCTTCCTGGCGCTGCACGACGCGCTCGTCACCTGGCGCGAGGCGGGCAAGATCCGCGAGCTCCCGCTGTCCGAGCACGTCGCGGCGATCTCCGTCGGTGTCGTCGACGGCGTGCCCATGCTCGATCTGGACTACGCGGAGGACTCGACGGCCGAGGTCGACATGAACGTAGTCATGGACGGCCGCGGGCGGTTCGTCGAGGTGCAGGGGACGGCCGAGCGCGCCCCGTTCGATCGCGAGCGCCTGAACGATCTGGTCGATCTCGCCTCGGCCGGCATCTCCTCCCTCGTGTCGCTGCAGCGCAAGGCGATACTCGAAGGCATCATGAGCTATGGCCGCTAGCCGCAAGCGCGTCGTCGTCGCCACCCGCAACAAGGGGAAGCTCGCCGAGATACGCTCCGCGCTGGCGCCGCTGCGGTGGGAGTTCGTGGCGGGGGACGATCTCGGCTCGGTGCCCGACGTGCGGGAGACGGGCGCGACGTTCTTCGATAACGCGCAGCTGAAGG
>JAJZPX010000083.1 GCA_021811025.1 Actinomycetes bacterium | reverse complement strand
CGCGACGGACGACACCGAGGTGAACGTCGCGGTCTTCCGCGAGGCCGAGGAGCGCGGGTGCCTCGTCAACGTCGTGGACGTGCCGGAGCTCTGCAACTTCATCGTGCCGTCGGTCGTGCACCGCGGCCCGTTCCAGATCGCGATCTCCACGGCCGGCGCGGCTCCCGCCGTCGCCAAGCGCGTTCGGCGGCAGCTGTCGGCGGAGTTCGGCGAGGAGTGGGGGCCGTACGTCACGCTGCTCGGGCAGGTCCGCACGCTCGTGATGGAGCGCGTCGAGGACCCGGCGGAGCGCAAGCGGATATTCGAGACCCTGGCCGACTCCGACCTTCCGGACCGCCTCCGCTCGGGCGCGGTCCCTTCGGCCGAGGAGGTCTTCGCCGGGGCGACGGCGGCGGATGAAGGCGGGGAGGCGGCGGGGTGAGCGACTTCGCGGGCAGGACGGTCGTCGTCACCGGCGGCAGCAGCGGGATCGGGCTCGCCACCGCGGCGCTGTTCGCCGAGCGCGGCGCCCACGTCGCGATAGTGGCGAGGGACGCGGGGAGGCTCGAGAAGGCGAGAGACGAGGTCGAGGCGGCGCGGCGTGACGCGGGGCAGCGCGTGCTCGGGCTCGCGGCCGACGTCGCTCACCGCGGCTCGATCTTCGACGCGATGGAGGACGTTCGCGAGCGGCTCGGGACGCCCGACGTGCTCGTGAACTGCGCCGGCATCTTCTACCCCGGCAAGTTCGAGTCGATGCCCGAGGAGTGGTTCCGCGAGCACCTCGAGGTCGACGTCCTTGGCGTGATCCACGCGACGCGGGCCGTCGTGCCCGGCATGATCGAGCGCGGCAGCGGGCACGTCGTCAACGTCGCTTCCGTCGCCGGGTTCATCGGGTGCGTGTACGGTTACACGGCGTACTCCGCCGCCAAGTTCGCGGTGATGGGCTTCTCGGAGGCGCTCCGCAGCGAGATGCGGCCGCACGGGATCCGCGTGTCGGTGGTGTGCCCGCCGGACGTGGACACGCCCGGGCTCGCCAAGGAGAAGTCCATGCGCCCGCCCGAGACCGACCGAGTCTGCGGCAACATGGCGGCCATCAAGCCCGAGACCGTGGCGGCCGAGATCGTGAGGGCCGTCGAGAAGGGCAAGTACTACGTGATCCCCGGAATCACGGGGAAGCTGTACTTCCGCTTGAAAGGGCTGCTCCCCGGCCTGTTCTTCGCTATCACCGACGGCGATGTCGCCAAGGCGCGGAGAGAGCGTGCGGCGTCCTCGACGGCGCAGGCGGCCGAGGAGCGGGACTAGCGGCTGCGCCGTTTGTCGGTGGGGCCGCGCGAGTGATAGAGTGACGATGTTCAGGCAGCATGCAGACTGTGCGTCCAATAGCGTGACCGATATCGCCCTCGCCGGGCCTGCTTGCCTGAACAACAACGCACTGCTCCGGCGAGGGCGACCCTTATGCCTGCCCCCGATCGGCCTTGTGAGGCGATCCTCGAAGTCATGCACCTGACGATGGTTGGGCTGTCCCACAAGACGGCCCCGATCGAGATTAGAGAGAAGCTGACGTTTCCCGCGCACCGCCAGGAGGACGCGCTTCGCCGGCTCACGGGCAACGACGAGGTGTCCGAGGCGGTCATACTCTCCACCTGCAACCGCACCGAGATCTACGCGGTGACGGCGAGCGAGGACGGCGGGACCGACGCGGTCATCGACTTCATGTGCGACTTCCACGACCTCGACCGGCACGATCTCGTGCGGTACCTCTACATCGAGGGCGGCGAGGCCGTCGTGCGGCACCTCTTCCGCGTCGTGGCCTCGCTCGACTCGATGGTCATCGGCGAGGCGCAGATCCTCGGCCAGGCGAAGGAGGCGTACGAGCACGCCTTCGATCGCGGCGCCACGGGGCGCGTGTTCAACAAGCTGTTCCGCCAGAGCTTCGAGGTCGGCAAGCGCGTCCGCACGGAGACCGAGATCGGCGAGTCCGCCGTCTCGATCAGCTACGCGGCGGTCGAGCTCGCGAAGAAGGTCTTCGACTCGCTCGAGGGACGCACCATCCTCGTCGTCGGCGCGGGCAAGATGAGCGAGCTCACCGCGAAGCATCTCGTCAGCAACGGCGTGCACTCGGTGCTCGTGGCGAACAGGACGTACGAGCGCGCCGTCGAGCTGGCGGAGCGCTTCGAGGGCGAGGCCATCCGCTACGACGACCTGTTCGAGCGCATGCGCGCCGCCGACATCGTCATCAGCTCCACCGCGGCGACCCACTTCGTGATCACTCGCGAGCAGGTCGCCCCGGTGATGAAGGGCCGTCACGGCAGGCCGCTGTTCTTCATCGACATCGCCGTGCCCCGCGACATCGAGCCGGCGGTCAACGACATCAGCAACGTCTTCCTCTACGACATCGACGACCTCAACGGCGTCGTGGAGAGCAACCTTACGGAGCGCATGCGCGAGGCGCGCAAGGCCGAGGTCATCATCGACGACGAGATCGCCGCGTTCGAGGCGTGGCTCGAGTCGATGGAGGTCGTGCCGACCGTCGCCGCGATGCGCGCGAACGCCGAGTCGATCCGCCAGGCCGAGCTCGAGCGCGCGCTCAAGCGGCTCGACGGGCTGTCGGAGAAGGATCTCGCCACGGTCGAGATGCTGACCGAGGCGATCGTCAACAAGATGCTGCACGGCCCGACCGCGCGGCTGAAGGAGATCGCCGGGTCCAAGTACGGCGTCGCGTACATCGAGGCGGTGCGCTACCTCTACGGGCTCGACCAATCCGAGGCGAAGCCGCATCCGGCCGTGAAGCTGCGCGAGATCCTCGGCAAGGCGCACGCAACCGGCAAGAAGGAGATCGGAGAGAACCTTGGCTGACCGCGACGCGCGCGGGATGAGCCGCGAACGAAGTGAGCCGACTCGATCCCGCGCATCTCTCGCCGCCGGTGGTCGGCGAGAGATCGTCATCGGCAGCCGCGGGAGCAAGCTGGCCCTGTGGCAGTCGAACTACGTCAAGGACCAGGTCGAGGCGATCACGGGGCTCCCCGTGGAGATACGCGTCATCAAGACCACCGGCGACAAGGTGCTCGACGTGCCGCTCGCGAAGGTCGGCGGCAAGGGGCTGTTCACCAAGGAGATCGAGGTGGAGCTCGCCGCGGGACGCGTGGACCTCGCGGTGCACTCGATGAAGGACGTCCCGACGGAGCTTCCCGAAGGCCTCGTCATCGTTGCGATGCCGCCCCGCGTCGACCCGCGCGACGCCATCGTCTCCGGCAAGGGCTACTCGCTCGACTCGCTTCCCCACGGAGCGAAGGTCGGCACGAGCTCGCTCAGGCGCATCGCGCAGCTGCGCCACCTGCGTCCGGATGCGTGCGTCGTCGACGTGCGCGGTAACCTCGACACTCGGATGCGCAAGGCGGAAGAAGGCGAGCTCGACGCCGTCATCCTCGCCGCCGCCGGTATCACGCGCATGGGGTGGGCGGACCGCATCACGCACTACATCGAGCCCGAGCAGATGGTCTCGGCCGTGGGGCAGGGCGCCATCGGGATCGAGATACGCGAGGACGATGCGTTCATGGCCGACGTCTGCGCGCAGATCGCGGACGCCGACACGATGGCGTGCGTAGCGGCCGAGCGCGTGGTGATGCGAACGCTCGAGGGCGGCTGCCAGGTGCCGATAGGCGCGAGGGCGAACATCGACGGCGAGCGCATGCGCATAGACGCCGTCGTGGGCAGCATCGACGGCACGACGATCGTCCGCCACTCGCTCGACGGCTCGGCGTTCGATCCCGAGGGCCTCGGAGCGGCGATGGTCGAGAGGCTGCTCGAGCTCGGCGCCGGGGACGTGCTCGCGGACATCCGCGCGGCCGCCGAGGCGGACGTGGGCGTCGACAGGCTCATCGAGACCTGAGAGCGCCGGAAGAGGACTACGGAGGCGACCAGCCGGCACTGGGGGCCCTCGTTTCGAAGGAACGAGGAGGAAGAAGCGTGGCTTCACCGGTCGTTTACCTCATCGGAGCCGGTCCGGGCGACCCGGGGCTCATCACCGTGAAGGGCCTCGAGTGCGTGGCCGCGGCGGATGTCGTGGTCTACGACTACCTCGCCAACCCGCGCTTCCTCTCGGCCGCGCGTCCCGACGCCGAGCTCGTCTACGTCGGCAAGAAGGGCTTCTCGCAGCACGTCACGCAGGACGAGATAAGCGCGCTGCTGGTGGAGAAGGCGCTGGAGGGCGGCGGCAAGGTCGTGGCGCGCCTGAAGGGCGGCGACCCGTTCATCTTCGGCCGAGGGGGCGAGGAGGCGCTCGCGCTCGCCGAGCGGGAGATCGCGTTCGAGGTCGTCCCCGGCGTGAGCAGCGGCTACGCGGCGCCCGCGTACGCGGGGATCCCGGTGACGCACCGCGGGATCACGACCGACCTCGCCTTCGTGACCGGCCATGAGGACCCGACGAAGGAGACGAGCGAGGTCCGCTGGGACAAGCTCGCGACGGCGGTCGGGACGATCTGCTTCTTCATGGGCGTGAAGAACCTGCCGGAGATCGCGGGCAGGCTGATCGAGAACGGGCGGGACGCCTCGACGCCCGTCGCGCTCGTGCGCTGGGGCACGACGCCCCGCCAGGAGGTGCTGACCGGCACCCTCGCCGACATAGCGGGGAAGGCCGAGGAGGCCGGCTTCAAGGCGCCGGCGATCACCGTGGTGGGCGAGGTGGTGAAGCTGCGCGAGAAGCTGAAGTGGTTCGAGGACAAGCCGCTGTTCGGCAAGACGGTCGTCGTCACGAGATCGCGCACGCAGGCGAGCGAGCTGACGGACCGCCTCGCGGCAGCGGGCGCCGAGGTGCTCGAGTTCCCCACCATCCGCATCACCGACCCCGACAGCTGGGAGCCGCTCGACGAGGCGGTCCGCAACCTCGACGTCTACCGCTGGGTGGTGTTCACGTCCGTGAACGGCGTCGAGAAGTTCTTCGAGCGGCTGCGCGAGGGCGGGCGCGACGCGCGCGCGCTAGCGCACGCGAAGGTGGCCGCGATCGGCCCCGCCACCGCCGCCCGCTGCGCCTCGTCCGGCGTCTTGCCCGACTACGTGCCGTCCGAGTACCGGGCCGAGGGCGTGCTGGAGGGCTTCTGCGAGCGCGGCGTGGGCGAGGGCGTCCGCGTGCTCATCCCGCGGGCGCTCGAGGCACGAGAGGTGCTTCCCGACACGCTGCGGGAGCGCGGCGCCGTCGTCGACGTCGTCACCGCGTACCGCACCGTGCTCGGCAGCGGCGAGAGCAGCGTGCTCGAGCGGCTGGCCGAGGGCAGCGTGGACGTGGTGACGTTCACGTCGAGCTCGACGGCGAAGAACTTCATGAAGCTGGCGGAGGGCGCGCTGGGCGCGGCGGGGCTCGACGGCGTGCTCGTCGCGTCGATCGGCCCCATCACCTCCGAGACCGCCCGCAGGCTGGGGCTTACGGTTGGCGTCGAGGCGGCCGAGTACACGATACCGGGCCTCGTCACGGCGATCTGCGACCACTACGGGCTCGCCTGCGAGCAGGCCTGACCCCCCTCGAAGGAAGAGACGCCGTGCCGGCGGCGTTGAGATAGAAAGGATCCGTGAGCATGATCGGAATCTCGAAGCTCTACTGCGGCGCGGTCGAGCCGGGCGACGTGTTGCGCTACGACCGCGACAGCTCGAAGCTGCCGAGCGAGCTGCTGCAGTTCTCGCGCGACAAGAAGCCCGTCGTGGTGTGGAACTGCACGCAGCGCTGCAACCTCAAGTGCGTGCACTGCTACGCGCAGTCCGAGGACCGCGACTACGCGGACGAGATGTCGACCGGCGAGGCCAAGTCGATGATCGACGACCTCGCGGCGTTCGGCGCGCCCGTGCTGCTGTTCTCCGGCGGGGAGCCCACGCTGCGCCGCGACCTCGTGGAGCTCATGCAGCACGCGAAGGACCGCCGCATGCGCGTCGTCATCTCGACCAACGGCACGCAGATCACGCCCGAGAAGGCCAGGCAGTACGCCGAGGTGGGGCTCTCGTACGTGGGTGTGTCGCTCGACGGAGGCCGCGAGACCCACGACCGCTTCCGCGGGATACCCGGCAGCTTCGACAAGGCCATCGAGGGCATCCGCAACTCGAAGGCGGCCGGGATCAAGGTCGGCCTGCGAATGACGGTCAACAAGCGCAACTGGCAGGACATCCCGGAGATCTTCGAGGTCATGGAGGCCGAGGACATCCCGCGCGCCTGCTTCTACCACCTGGTCTACGCCGGCCGGGGCTCGGAGCTCATGAAGGAGGACCTCGACCACGACGAGACGAGAGCGGCGGTCCGCCTCATCATGGACAAGACGAAGGAGATGTTCGACAAGGGTCTCACGCCCGAGATCCTCACCGTCGACAACCACGCGGACGGCCCGTTCGTGTACATGGAGCTGCTGCGCGAGGATCCCGCGCGCGCCGAGGAGGTCCTGCAGCTGCTGCAGTGGAACCAGGGTAACTCGACGGGCAACGGCATCGCGTGCGTGAGCTGGAACGGCGAGGTGTACGCGGACCAGTTCTGGCGCCACTTCTCGTTCGGCAACGTGCGCCGGCGGCCGTTCTCGGAGATCTGGGCGGACACGTCGGGCGACACGGAGGCCGCGGAACTCATGGCGAAGCTCAAGGACAAGCGCCCGCACGTGAAGGGGCGCTGCGCCTCCTGCAAGTGGCTGAGCATCTGCGGCGGCAACTTCCGCGTGCGCGCCGAGGCTGCGACCGGCGACCTCTGGCAGCCCGATCCCGCGTGCTACCTCACGGCCGAGGAGATCGGGCTCGCGGACGCGATGAGCGAGATCGCGTAGCGAGCGAACCGACGCTCGACCTCCACTCAGCGGCGTCCCTCGGGGCGCCGCTGCCGCTTTCGAGGGCGCTTCCGGGTATGACATGGCGAGCCGGAAGGAGCGCGGCATGGGGGGCACGGTCGCGAGTGGGGGCGAGAAGGCGCGAGGTGCGGAAGACGCGCCGGTAGGCGCAGACGACCGCTACGGCCTTGCGCTGGTGGCGATCCTCGCCGCGATCGCGCTGACGTCGGTTCTGTCCGCCACCGCGTTCGGCCGGCTGGCGATGCTGGGCGTGTTCTCGGCGGTGCTGCTCCTGATCTACCACGTCTCGCACGCAGGACGGCGCACCATGCGCCTGCTGGTCGCGGGGATCATCCTCGGTGCGGGCGTCTCGTTGGCAGCCCTGGCCAGCGGCTTCGACCGCGCGACGCCCGTTCTCGCTGCCCTGATGGTCGTCTACGTGGGCGCCGGCCCCTTCGTCGTCGTGCGCAGGCTGCTGCAGCACGAGCGCGTCACGTTCGCGACGATAGCCGGCGCGCTTTGCGTCTACCTGCTCGTCGGGCAGTTCTACGCGGTCCTGTATCCGCTGATCGCGCTCGTCATGCGCCGGCCGTTCTTCGTCGAGACCCATGCCGGCAGCCCGGTCGACTACCTCTACTTCAGCTTCGTGACGATGACCACGGTAGGCTACGGCGACCTGACCGCGGGCACGAACGTCGGCAAGATCGCAGCGGTCACAGAGGCCGTGATCGGGCAGCTGTACCTCGTGACGGTCGTGGCTCTGGTGGTGGGAAACGTCGGCCGCCCGTTGCGGGGCAGCAGGCCCGAGCGGCCCGAGTGACGGCTCGTCACAGCAGCCCGCCCAGGCCCTGCCCGGCCAGCTTCGCGCCGAGGACGAGGAACAGCACCGCCATCACCGCGCTGTTGTGCGCGCTCAGCCACGCCTTCCAGCCCTGCAGCGTCTTCTCGGCCTTGGAGCGGGCGGCGAGGTAGTAGACGACCGGCGCGGCGACGGCCGCGCTTCCGATCACGACGAACACGGCCACCAGCACCGCTGCCGGCGCCGTCCCGGCCCCTGATTGCGAGATGGACAGCGCCGCCGCGACCGTGAGCGCGAGGTTCTTGGGGTTGACGCCCGCCAGCAGCAGCGCGAGCCCGAACGCCTTGCCCGCCGTGATCGCGTCCACTCCCGCCATCCACTTCGGCATCTTCGGCTGCTCGCCCTCGCGCGGGCGCGACCGCCATTGCCTCCACGCCAGCGCGAGGAGCAGCACGCCGAGCGCGAGCTTGACCGCGTAGGCGGCTGCCGACGGCGTCCCTCCGCCGGACAC
>JAJZPX010000082.1 GCA_021811025.1 Actinomycetes bacterium | reverse complement strand
GCTCTCGCGTTCGGGCCCAAGAAGGGCACCGCAACCGACCCCTCCGCGGTCACGGTCCACGAAGACCTCGTCAAGGAGAACGGCGCGTGGAGGATCAAGGTCTGGTAGGACGCGGCGGCCCACGAAAGACCCGCAAGAGAAAGCAGCAAGAAGGAGCGACCAGATGAGGAAGGCACCACTGGTGGCCGCACTCGCCGGGGTGTTCTGTCTCGCGCTCGCCGCGCCGGCGTTTGCGAACGGCATCACCGGCACGGTGAGGGACATCGACACGAAGGCGGCGATCCCGGGAGCGGTAGTGAGCAACGGGCGCACCTCCGCCAAGACGAACTCCAGCGGCGCGTACACGCTGAACGCCGCGGCCGGGAAGTACACGCTGACCATCACCAAGAGCGGCTACCTGAAGACCTCGCAGGTGTGCGCGGTCACGGCCGCGGCCGCGACGAAGGTCGACTGGGCGCTGACGCGCTCGTACCCGTCGCACGCGGTGCCCGCGCACGACGTCACGGTGCTCGCCTGGAACGACCTCGGCATGCACTGCGACCAGGACAGCTACAAGTACTTCTCCGTCCTGCCGCCGTACAACACGCTGCACGTCCAGCTGTTCGGTGGCGGCGAGGACGCGTCCCGCGGCTACAGCGTGAGCTACGCGTTCGCGAAGAAGACGGACTCCACGCTGCACACGGACTTCTGGAAGTACGCGTCGAGCTTCGGGTGGAACCTGCCGAAGAACGTCGGGCTGGCCGGCGAAGGGCTGTCCGGAACGATGAAGCGCGACGCCAAGGGGATCGGCTTCGTCGCCGAGGGCATCCCGGTGACGCCGTACGACGACGACGGCACGTGGGACCCGTACGGCCAGGCGACGCTGACCGTCAGGAACGGCGGCGGCTCCGTGGTCGCCACGACGAACGTCGTCGTCCCCGTGTCCACCGAGATGGACTGCTCGAACTGCCACGGCGCCAACGCGCCCGTCGACATCCTGACGAAGCACGACGCCGCCAACGACACGACGCTGCTCGCCGACGCGAACGCCGGGCACCCGCACTCCTGCTCCGAGTGCCACTCGGACAACGCGCTCGGCGCGGCCGGCAAGCCGGGCGTCGAGAGCCTGTCGTACGCGATGCACAAGCGCCACGACGGCAAGGTTGCGAACACCACCGAGGGCTGCTACAACTGCCACCCCGGCCCGAAGACGCAGTGCCTTCGCGGCATCATGGCGCGCGCGGGCAAGGGCTGCGTGGACTGCCACGGCACGGTCAACAAGCTGTGGACGTCGGTGGCCGCGGGACGCCAGCCGTGGCTGAACGAGCCGAAGTGCGCGGACTGCCACGACGCGAAGCACGCCGAGAACTCGAACACCCTGTACCGCAACTCCGTGCTCAACAACTCGCTCGAGGGCGACATGAACGGCCGCATCTACTGCGAGGCGTGCCACAACGGCACCCACGCCGAGTACACGACGGCCAACAGCGCGGACGCTGTCGTCACGAAGACCTACCAGGGCGACAACTACTGGATCTACAACTGCGCCGTCTGCCATAAGAGCGGCGACGGCGAGACCGCGTTCCGCGGTCAGGCGATGCACCGCTAGCCGGCGGGAGCCTCGCGATCGAGAGGGTCCCGGCTCGCAGCATCGGGCCGGGACCCTCGGCCTACCCGAAGATGTCCTGAGCGGTCAGCGGGATCGCATCCTTCGGCGGCGAGAGGATCTCGTTGCGGGCGCAAATGGCGTAGGCCAGATCTCCTCGCCCCCCCGGAAGCGACAGAGCCTTCCTCGCAAGGTCGTCCCGGAGTCGCTGGCCGTCTACCAACGGCGACCACTTGGCTTCTCCCACTGCGACCGGCGTCCGGCCGCGGCCGGCGAGTGCGACCGCGTCGATCTCGAGAGAGCTGTCGGCCGGCCACCAGGGGCCGACGGCGACGATGCCGGGGGCGAGAGAGCCTTCGGCAGCGAGCTTCCTCAGATGGATCCGGAACGCTTCCTCCCACGGCCTGCCCAGCGCGTCGTCCAGCCCCTCGACAAGGACCGGGAGTATCGACGCGCCCAGTCCGCGCTCGATCTCCGATCGATAGCGATCGACGGTGCCGAGCCAGAAGGCGAGGAAGTTGTCCGCTATTCGATACATGCCGCGGCGCGTCCGCTCCGGGTTCTCGGTGACGGGGACGACTCGCTCGACGAGTCGCAGTTCGCTCAAGCGGTCGAGAACCCGGGCGGGCTCGGAACCCACGGCGTCGCGTATCTCGTTGTACTTGGTCCTGCCTGCGGCGATCGCTCTGAGGACCTGACTCGCGAGGCCTCCCAGATCTCCCTCCGTCGCGAGCACCAACTGGCCCTCGAGGAGGAGCGGCGCGTCCGGTTCGCAGAAGAGCCGCGCGATGTTGTCCTCGACCGTTGCGCTCTGATCCCATCGCGAGAGGTACAGGGGCACGTCTCCGACGAGCCCCCAGACCAGGGCGCGATCCTCCGGGGCGAGCTCCGGAAGCATCAGCGCCGACTCGTGCGGGCCGAACGGGTGGACGTGGAGTGTCATGTCGAACCGGCCGTAGAGGGACGCCCGTTCCGCCTGCATCGCTTCCATGGTGCGGACGGCGGACCCGCACAGGAGTATGTGTAGGGCGGTCCTCCCCTGAACGCGGTCGGCGAAGGCACGGAGTACGTTCGGCAGCTGCGGGAGCACTTCGACGAGCTCCGGGAACTCGTCCAGCACGAGGAGAAGGGGTTCGCTGCGAGCGGCGTCCGCAATGGCCTCGAGAGCGTCGTCCCAGCCGGTGAACGGACGGGACGAAACGTCCCTCAAGGCACCCGAGAGTGCGGGTGAGGCCTCGGAGGACAGCACGCGCATCTCGTCCGTGAGAGGCCACCGCGCGCGAATCTCGACTCTGGTGGCAAGCCACGCGCCGTTCTCTCCGCTATCCTTGAGCGAAGCGGCGGTGTATCCGAATTGGTACAGGAAGCGGTCTTAAAAACCGCGGCCCCGCGAGGGGCATGTGGGTTCGACTCCCACCACCGCCACCAGTGTGATCAGCGCCCCGCGGAGGGGGCGAGTCCGGGAGGGAGCGCAAGTGCCGGCTGCCGAGGGTGCCGTCGAGCGGCTGTACCGCTCGCTGGCGGGCAAGGATCCCGCCGGGGCGATCGCCGCCATCGAGGAGGCGAAGGCGGCGGGCATCCCGCACGCCGAGCTCTTCACGGCCGTCTTCGTCCCCGCGCTGTCGATGCTCGGCGAGAAGTGGGCGGCGGGGGAGCTCGACGAGATCGCGTTCACCGAGGCCGCAGTGGTCGCGGAGCAGGTGACGAGCTTCGTCGTCCCTCCCGCCACGTCGCCCGACCGCGGCGTGACGGTCGTCGTCGGCTGCATGGAGGGCGACCGGCACGACCTGCGCAAGAACGTGTTCGCGGCGGCGCTGAAGACCGCCGGCTACCGCGTCGTCGATCTCGGTGTCGACACCTCGCCGTCCGAGTTCCTCGCCGGGATCGACGAGACCGGCGCGCGCATCCTGCTCGCCTTCGCGGAGATGGTCGGGACCGCCTCGGCCGTCCGGCGAGTGCGCGACATGCTCGACGCGGCGGGACGGAGCGACGTGACACTGCTCGTGGTCGGGGGGCCGTTCGAGGCGGACCCGGATGTCGCGCGCGTGCTCGGGGCGAACGGTGTGGCGAACAGCGCTCAGAGCGTGCTGCGCATCGTCGACCGCGTGGCCGCGGAGCGGCTGGGGGCGGGGTAGCGACCCCTACCCGACGAACCTCACGTCGGGGAACGAGCCGTGCGCCCGCTGGTCCGCCGAGCACAAGGGTGCGGACAGCAGATGCGCGAGCCCGGCGGAGAACGCGTCGTAGAGCGAGCATCCCAGGATCGCGCGCCGCGAAGCAGCCGCCGAGACGAGCGCGTCCCCGATCGGCACGACGGCCAAGTCCACCTTCGCCAAGTCGCGCCAGATGCGCTCGACATCCTCCGCGTGGCCCTCGCGGCTGCTCACGGCAAGGACCTCATACATGAACAGCGAGTCGACCGCGAGAACGATCTCGCCGTCGACGTGCTTCGCGAGCAGATCCAGCGCTTCGTCGGAGCCGGCTTCCTCGCGGAACCACTTGACTCCGATGGAGGCGTCGAGAACGAGGACCGGCGCCGCCACCTCAGCCGATCCCTCTGCCTGTCGCCCGCAGCGCTCGAAGCTGCTCGAGGCTGGAGGGAGCGCCCCCGGGCTCCGACCGCTTCCGCTCCTGCGCGAACGCGCGCATGTCCTCGAGCGCTTCGCACGCTTCCCGCCGGTAGCCCTTCGCCTCCTCCTCCGTGCGCCGGGCGCGCAAGTATCGCGCCGTCGCCTCCTGGACCACCGCGCTGCGGCTCATGTCGAACCGTCGCGCGAAGTCGTCGACCTCGTCGACCAGCCAATCAGACAGTGCGACGGCCACCTTCTTCTTCGGCACGCGGGCCTCCCATGATTCATACCGCTCGTTCATACCCCATCGTAGACCGGGCCGATGCGGGCAGCAAGCGGGCGGCGCTGACGCCGCGGCATGCTCTATGGAAAGTGAATCTGTTCATATGTCCAACTTGACTTTACATACGAGTGCTTTTACTTTCCGTTCATGAGGGCGACCCACGCGATGGAATCGATCCTGGGCAGCCGCAGCCGCGTCCGCGTGCTGGGGGTGCTCAACGGCGTCGAGGTCCCGTTGAACGTCTCTCAGATCGCTGCCCGCGCGGGTCTGTCGAAGCCCGCCGCGTCTACAGCTCTCGCCGAGCTTGCGGCCATGGGTCTCGTCGACGGCAGTCCTGCGGGGAGGTCGGTGGTCCACTGGATCGTGCGGGAGAACGTGTTCGTCGAGCGGATCGTCGCACCGGCCTTCAGACAGGAGCAGGAGATTCCCGACTTGCTCGTCAAGGAGATCGGCAGAGAATTCGCCCACGTCGCGGTGTCCGTCGTGCTGTTCGGTAGCTACGCGAGGGGAGAGCAGTCCGATTCGAGCGACGTCGACGTCGTGCTCGTCGGGCGGGATGCAGCCGGGAAGCGCGAGCTGGAGGAGGCGGCGGACGCGTACGCGCGGGCCTTCCGCCACCGCTTCGGGGCGACACTGTCACCGCTCGTGTACGATCTCGACGAGGCGTCATCTCTCAGGCAACGAGCGCCTCAGCTCTTCGAGACGATCGAGAGGGATGCCGTCGTCGTCTTCGGCCTGACTCCAGTCGAGTGGCGGGGTGCCGATGAAGAGCAGTGAGTGGTCGGAGACGCCGCGAGGCGAGGCGAGGAAGTCGATGGTCAAGGTCGAGGAACCCGGCAGGGCGTCCTGATGACCCGCGCCCGCTCACAGCACGTCGAGACGGCCGAGAAGCTCGCGCGCGAAGGCCGCTACGCCAAGGCCGCGGCCGAGGCGTGGAAGGCGCTGCCCGACCGCGGCGACCCGCTGCCGCGCGCCTTGCTCGCCGAGGTCATGCTCGCCGGCGACTTCTATGAGCCAGCCATCCGCTTCGCCACCGATGCCATCGAGCTCGACCCCGACTGCGCGCCCGCGTACCTCGCGCTCGGGCTCGCTTACGACCGCCGCGGCGGGATGTGGGACCAGTCGATACTCGTGTGGCACGAGCTGGCCGAGGTCGTGCCGGACCTGGTGACCGCGCACGTGCAGCTCGGCGAGGCGCTGGCGGCCGCCAACTTCGAGGAGGAGGCGATCGACGCCTGGAAGCAGGCGCTCGCGCTCGACCCGCGCGAGCCTCGCGCGATGTACGACCTCGCGGTGGCGGCGCTCAAGACCGAGGGCGTCGCGACGGCGCTGCCGGGCTTCCGCAAGGCGGGCGAGCTGGACCCTTCGGGCGACGAGCTCTTCCTCACGCTGCTCGAGGCCGCCGTCGGCAGTGCGACGGTGCAGCTGCGAGGGGAGCCGAAGACGCGGGGCGAGAAGCTGCGCTCGGCGCTCGACCGCGCGTGGAGCGAGGATCTGTTCGCCGCGATGGACTACGTGCGGTCGGTGCTGGATGCCGACCCCGCCGACGCGGAGGCCCTTGCGCTCGCCGCGTGGGTGTACGTGAAGCAGGAGGCCGCCAACGAGGCGATAGCGTGCGCGGCGCGCGCGCTGGCGCTCGCGCCGGGCGAGCCGCCCGCGCTCTTCGTGCTCGGCCTCGCGTACGCGAAGCGCCCCGGGCTCGCCGCGCAGGCCGCCGACGTGTTCTCGCGCCTGGCCGACGCCGTGCCGAACGCCGCGCTGCCGCACGTGCTGCTCGCCGAGACGCTGCTCGGCCTGCAGCTGTACGCGCAGGCGGGGCGCAGCTTCCGCCGCGCCGTGACGCTCGACCCGACGTGCGTGCGCGCCCGCTTCGGCCTGGCCGCCGCGTACCTCACCGAAGGGCGGCACGCCGACGCGAGCTGGGAGGTCCGCCGCGCCGCCTACTACGATACGCGCCGGAAGGGGCACTTCTGGCGGCTGTACGACGCGTACGTAGCGGGAGGTGAAGAGGGATGACGGCCAAGAAGAAGGCAGTAGCCGAGGCCGCCGAGGCGCTCGCAGCCTATCCGCCCGACAGCACCGAGCGTGTGCCGGTGCGCGTGCCGGTCTTCCCGCTCGGGGTCAACTACTACCCGCTCGTGCGGGAGCGCGAGAGCTGGTCGGACTGGTACGACCGCGACGTCGAGTCGGACTTCCACCGGCTGGCCGCGGGCGGGTTCTCGCTCGTGCGCGTGTTCGTGAGCTGGAAGTACTTCGAGCAGCAGGTCGGTCAGTACGCGGACGACGCCGAGGACCGTCTGCGGCGGCTCGTGGCGGCGGCGCGCGACAACAAGCTGAAGCTCATCGTGACCTTCTTCGCCGAGGACGGGCTGTCGGAGCTGGTGGAGGTGCCGTGGGCGAAGGGACGCGACCCTCGCACGGACGCGTACCTGATCGACCGCGAGACCGCGCTCGTGCAGCGGATCGTGATGTCGCTCCGCAAGGAGGAAGCGGTCTTCGCCTGGGACCTCGGAAACGAGCCGTTCCTCGTGCGGTTCGACTCGGTCGACGCGCTCCGCCGCTGGGCGACCACCCTGCGCGACGCGATCCGCGAGATCGACGCCGAGCGGCCCGTCGCGATCGGCATCGACGCCGAGACGTTCCGGCTCGCGACGGGGATGGACGCGCGCTGCGTGCTCGACGACTTCGGCTTCGTCGTCAGCCACCCCACCGCGGCGTACCGCATCTACGCGGCCGAGGGCTCGATGACCGCACGGCCCGCGACCTATCTCGACGGCTTCCTGCTGCACGTCGCGCGGGGCGCGCTGCCGGTGCTGCTCGACGATGTCGGCGTCTTCTCGCTCGACTACTCGGCCTTCGAGGAGGCCGCGCACGTCCGGCTCGCGCTGTATTCGGCCGTCATGAACGGCGCGGCGGGGGCGGTGCTGCGGCGCTTGCGCGACGCTCGCACGGAGAAGCGCGAGCCGTACTTCCGCGACCCCTACGAGGTGCTGGTGGGCGTGGAGGACAGCGAGGGCGTCGGCAAGCCGAGCTTCGGCGAGGCGCGGCGGTTCGCGAAGGTAGCGCTGCGCCTCGGGCGCGGCGGGTACGCGCTGCCGCGCGAGAGGGCGGCGGTGCTCATGCCGGCCGAGCGGTGGGAGCCGCTGCCGTCGCTCGCGGGGCTTCACGCGCCCCGCAGCTGCCTGCAGGCGTACCTCTCGGCGAAGGAGGCGCACGTCCCGGTGACGATCGTGCACGAGGGCGAGGACCTCGACGCGTTCCGCATGCTCGTGGTGCCCTCGGCGTTCACGCTCTCGCACGAGACGTGGGAGCGGATCACGGCGTTCGTGCAGGGAGGCGGCTCGCTGTTCGCCTCGTTCGGCGGAGGGGACGCGGAGCCCGGCGCGCGGCAGCTGTTCGGCGTCGAGTTCCTCGGCGACGACGGGCCGAGGCGCTCGGTGAGCTGCCGCGTGGCGCAGCCCGGCATGCTGGGCGACCTCAGGAGCTTCGACGCCGCGCTGCCGGTCGAGCACTTCGCGCTGCTCGGCCGAGGAGACGCGATCGTCGTGGCGACCGACGCGACCGGCAACCCGCTGCTGACGCTCAACCGCTTCGGCCAGGGGCAGGCCGTCTTCCTCGCGATACCGGCCGAGCGCGCGCTCGCGCAGCCGGACGCGTGGGGCGCGCTCTCGCCCGTGCGCGAGCTCCTGCGCGCCGCGTACGGCTCGCTCGCCGCGACCGCAGGGGCCGCCGCCCCGTTCGCGTGCGATCGCCCCGAGGTCGAGGCGGTGCTGCT
>JAJZPX010000081.1 GCA_021811025.1 Actinomycetes bacterium | reverse complement strand
CCGTCGTCGTCCTCTTCGAGCCCGACGCCTCCGTCGTCGAGAACGTGAACTCCTGCATGCGGGAGGTAGACCGCGTCTTCGCCGTCGACAACTCCACTCACCCTGGCGCGGTGAGCGCGGCGATCGCAGCAACCGGAGCCGAAGTGATCGGCTTGGGCGAGAACGAGGGGATGGGAGCCGCCCTCAACCTAGGATGCCGCCGGGCGGCCGAAGAGGGGTTTGCCTGGGCGCTCACGCTCGACCAGGACAGCACCCCCATGCCGGGAATGGCTCCCGCTCTCGCCTTATGCCTCTCGGGCGAGAGCGGCGCCGACGTCGCGATCGTTGCGCCGCTCTTGCAGCATGAGGGGGGCGCGACTGAGAGGACTGAGGCAACGTGCGTCGATGTCCCGTTCGCCGTCACGAGCGGCAGTCTACTCCGGATCGCCGCGTTCGAGGCTCTGGGAGGGTTCCGGGAAGACCTCTTCATCGACCAGGTCGACAACGAGTTCTGTCTGCGCGCACGACGCAACGGATGGCGGATCGTGCAACGACGTGATGCCGTTCTCGTGCACCGGATGGGACGACTCGAGCGGGCGCGGTTCCCCTTCACGTTCTACGTCACGAACTACAGCCCGCTCAGGTGGTACTACCGGCTACGCAATCTCCTCGAGGTAAAACGCGAGTACGGGCGCGAGTTCCCCGACTGGGCCCACGCGGAGTGGCTGCAATGGCGCAAGGAGCTGCTGAAAGCGCTGCTCGCCGAGCCGGGACGATGGAGGAAGCTGCGGATGCTGGTCCGGGGCTGGCGCGACTATCGTCGCGGGCGCTTCGGCCGCTACGAAGAGCTGCACTCCTCGTAGGGGCCGACGCCTTTCAGGATCCAGCGTCGCGCCTCGGCGCTCGACACCTTCCGGCGTACGAGCACGTCGGCGCGCTTGCGCATCCCGTCGGCCCATCCTTCGCCCGCCTCTCGAGCGATCTCGGCGAGCATCCCGAGCCGCTCGGGCGCGAGATGCCAGTTGGCTGGACGGAGCGGCACCGACCAGCGCAGCACCGCAAGCGTCAGGACGGCTGGAGCGAAGAAGTGCAGCGGCTGCGGGAGGGACTTCGCCGAGAGCACCGCCTTGTTGCGCCACTCGCGGATCTGCAGCTCCCGCTGCGGCTGCCGTCCCAGCGAGCCGTGGTGCTTGTGCTGCACCACCGCCTCCGGAACGTACAGGAAACGCTCGCCGATAACCGTGGCGCGCAAGTTCAAGTCCGTGTCCTCGTGCAGCAAGAAGAAGTCCCCGTCGAACAGACCGACTCTGTCGAAGAAGCTGCGGCGGTACAGCGCGGCCCCCGCGGAAGCGCCGAAGACACGCTGACGCGTTAGGTAGTGCTCGGCCGGCTCGCCGAGGCCGCGGTTGACGCCCGCAAGCCGCCAGTAGCGGAACACGTCGCCGGCGGAGTTCACCATGCCCGGCTCTGCGAAGAGCATCATCCGAGAGGCCGCGGCGCCATAGCACGCGTTCTCGTCGAGCGCCTTCACAAGCCCGGCCAGCCAGCCCGGCTCAGCGAGGGTGTCGTTGTTGAGGAGTGCGACGTATTCCGCGGACGATACCCTGATGCCGTCGTTCACGCCCCGCGCAAAGCCTCCGTTGTCCGACCTTTGAATGACGCGGGCGGCCGGCTCGTGCTGCCGCACCCAGCCAACACTGTTGTCCGAGGAAGCGTTGTCGACGAAGATGATCTCGAAGTCGGTGAACGACTGCCCGTGGAGCGCCGAGAAGCACTCCTCTAGGTGCTCGAGCCCGTTCCAGTTGAGAATGACGACGGAGACACGGGGGGTCATCGCGCCCTTGCCCGCCTCTCGAGGACCTCGTGCAGCACGTCCAGCAACCCGTCGACGGCGCTCTGGACCGAGAAGTGCTCCTGCACCCGCTCCCTCGCGGCCGCCCCCATGCGTTCGCGCAGCGGGCCGTCCTTGAGCAGCCGGATCAGGGCATTTCCGAGGCTCACGGGATCCTCCGGAGGCACCAGCAAACCGGTGACGCCGTCGACGACGACGTCGCGCAGTCCCCCGACGTCGGCGGCAACGACAGGTACACCGTACGACATGCTCTCCAGGCCAACGAGACCGAGCCCCTCCTGGCGAGAGGGCATCACGACGAGCGAAGCGGTGGCTTCATGCTTGGCGAATCCGCGCGTCTCCACAAAGTCGACCGGGATCCCGAGTTCGTCGGCCCTGCGGCGGACGCGATCGCAGAAGCCGCGCTGATGCGGCCAGCACTCGCCGTAGAAGGAGAATCCCGCTTCAGGAGCTGCAGCGTGCACATCCGGCACTGCGTCGATGAAGAGGTCCCCGCCCTTCACCGGCTCGTAGCCTCCGAAAAAAGCGACGGTGGGCGGACTGCTCGGCGAACCCGGTAATGAAGGGAGTGGTACGCCGTCGCGGACGAAACGGACGCGTCCGCGTGCGTACGGGCTCAAGTCGTTGAGGAGCTGCGACGAGATGGCTATCAGGATGTCGCTTCGGTGGGCGAGACGGCGCCACAGCAGCTCGCGGACGAGGGGTGGTTCGACATACTCGCGCACGTAGCTCACCGCCGGCACGTTGAGCCTGTGTGCGACGCCGGCCGGTGCGGTGAGCACACTGGTCAGGCTCAATACGACGTCGGGCTTCCAGGACTCAATCGTCGCGGCGATCTCGCCGCTCCTCCGGATGCCGCTCCTGACCCACTGAGCGAAATCCCGGCGGACGAACCGGAGCGGAAGCGCACCTGCCCGATAGGGAGTCCACGGCGCGAGCTTCGCCCACGTCTCGACCATCGGCCCCTGCGGATACATGCCGAGGATCTCGACGTCCGAACGCGCTGCAAGCACCTCCAAGAGGCGCCCGTAGCAGACCTCCGTCCCACCGATCTCGCTGGAATGCAGGACGGCAAGGATTCGCACGGAAGTTGCTCCAATCAGCGGAGAACCGCCACAGCCGCACGCCGAAGATGCCGGCAATCGCTGAGCAGCGCGTACAGTACCATAGTAGGGCGAAAGCGGCTGCGGACAAGCGACCGCTGTGCCGACGTCCGTCGACCGATAGGCTTCTGACATGTACTACCTCATCTCCCGCGTCATCAAAGAGCAGCCCCTGCGCTTCACACTCTCGGTCCTTGCGCTTGCGGTCGCCGGGCTGCTCGAGGGTGTCGGCATCGCGGCGCTCGTGCCGATGCTTCAGATCGTCGGCCAAGGCAACCCGTCGGCCAGTACTGTAGGGACGGCCGGCAAGTTGATCATCGAGGTGCTGGACACCCTGCATCTGTCCTTCACCCTCGGCACGGTGCTGGCGTTCACGCTCATCTCCATCCTTGCGAGCCAGGCTGCGGTGCTCGTTCAGCAGAAGCTGCTCGCCGGTTCGTCGGCGCGGCTAGAGGCGACACTGCGCAAGCGTCTCTACGGAAGTGCCCTCGAAGCCGGTTGGCCGTACTTCGTGAGGACGAAGTCGAGCGATCTCATGTCAGCTCTGCTTACGGACACGGCGCGAGCAGGATTGGCGTACGTCGTCCTGGTGACCATGATCGGCACACTGATAATGGTCTGCGTCTACCTGGTACTGGCCCTGTTTCTGTCATGGCAGATGACGCTGGCCGTTCTCATCACGAGTTCGGCCGTGCTGTTCCTGCTTCGCCAACGCACCCGGCAAGGAACCAAGTACGGTCAGGCAATCAGCGTGACGGACGCAGAGATCCACGGTCAGACCCAGGAGAGCCTGGTCGCGGCGAAGCTGGTGAAGGCATCGGCTGCAGAACGTGGGACGATCGAACGTTTCAATGCCCTCAATAACATCCGCCAGCGCATTCAGTACAAGAACGCCATGAACCAGGGCTGGCTGCAGGCGCTCTACGGGGCAGCGAGCATCACGACGGTGTTCGTGGGCATCTACCTTGCCGTCACGTTCTTCGGGATGACGATCTCGAAGCTCACCGTGTTCCTCTTCGTGTTCTACAGGTTGTCACCGCGCGTCTCCAACCTGCAGTCCAACCAGAGTCAGGTCCTGTCTCTCATCCCAAGCCTTCGTCGGGTCGACGAGTCTACGCGAATCGCCAGCTCGATGCGCGAAGCGTCGGGGACGCAACGACTGAGTCAACTGCAGGAAGCCATTGGACTCGAGGCCGTCTCATTCGCATATGTTGACAACCCCGTGCTGCACGACCTAAGTCTCCAGATCCCGTGTGGCAGCACGACTGCTATCGTCGGACCGTCCGGTTCGGGCAAGACGACCGTAATGGATCTCATCCTCGGTCTCCTTGTCCCGCAGTCCGGGGACGTGACCATCGACGGAGTGCCGCTGACCGCCGTCCGACTAGCTGACTGGCGCCGACAGATCGGCTATGTCGAGCAAGACTCTTCCTTCTTCCATGCATCAGTGGCGGAGAACATCGGATGGGGACTCGACAACGTCTGCCTCGACGACATCAAAGATGCGGCCCGCCTGGCACACGCCGACGAGTTCATCGACGAGCTCGCGGACGGCTACGGCACCATTATCGGCGACCGCGGGGTACGGCTCTCAGGCGGACAACGGCAGCGCCTCGCGCTTGCCCGTGCGCTCGTGCGGAAGCCCGCCGTATTGGTCCTCGATGAAGCGACGAGCGCCCTGGACGCCAAGTCCGAGGAGCGGGTTCAGCGGGCTGTCGACGACCTTGCGGGCCGCATGACCATCCTGACGGTGACCCACCGGCTCGCTACCGTGAAGAAGGCGAGCCTGATCCACGTCCTCGAGAACGGCAGCCTGGTTGAGAGCGGCACATGGGCAGAGCTGCTTGCCAGACGCGGACGCTTCTACGAGCTCGCCGAGATACAGGACCTGGCGACGCACCGCGCGGGCCCGGCATAGCAGCGCTACGCGTCGAACCGCCTGAACACGCAGTCGAACTGACCGAGCCTCCACAGCGAGGCCGGGGCGCCGCCCTGGGCGACGTCATAGATCTCGGCAGGCGCGAACCCACACTCGTGCATCGTTTCGAAGATCCGGATGAACTCGCCCTGTGACCGCCGGTGGCGCACAAGGCTGATCTCACAGAAGACGACGTCCACCTTCTCCGAGAGAGTCTCCCTGCCGCCGAGCAGGACCTCCGCCTCAGCGCCTTCCACATCTACCTTGATGAGATCGATGTGGTCGATGCCCTGCTCTGCGACGAAGTCGTCGAGCAGACGTAGCTCGATCTCCTCGGAATCGCACTCCTCGATATGCGGATTCGCGCGATGGTATTCAGGCGTGATGTCGAGCAGCGAGTTCGCCCCGTCGTGAGATGTGATGTGTAGCTGCCCGAGTGTCGGTGCGTCGTAGAACCCCATCTTGAACATCCTGCAACGCTCGCGGTGCGGCGAAGCCGCGACTGCCTGCCGGAGCTTCTCGAAGGTGGAGGTGCACGGCTCGAACGAGTAGACGATGGCGTTGGGGAACCTTTCGAGCAGTATCGTCGTGATCCCTCCGACGTTGGCGCCGATGTCGAAGACCACCTTGATATCCGGGTCAACACGACTGAGAGAGAGATCGAAGCTGTCGTTCGGCACCAGCAGATTCGCCCGGACGTAGTCCTTCAGGGAGCGCGGGAGCAACTTGCTGAGCATCCGTTTGAACATCCCGTCGAGCTCCTCTCCAAGGCGGCCGCCAGGCTAGCGCTACTGCATCGGCAGAGACTAGCGCTTTAGAGCCCGCGTGTCACGGCGTCCCGAACGCTCCCGTCTCGAATCCGACGATCGGCTCTGCAATCAGGCGAGAGTGCCCGGGGACCGAATCGAGCGACAATGCGTCCTCGTGCCCGGGCGAGTCGTCGAGCCGCCAGCAGCCTGCGCTCGCAGCCTACCCTGGGCTCAGGACGCGAAGCATCTCTCCCACGAAGTGCTCCTGCCTGAAGACGTCGGCCCGCTCGGAGACCAGGAAATCGCGAGCATTCTCGAGCATGCTCGTGGCAGTCTCGTCGCTCATCCCCCGCATGTGCGCCTCGAGGGCCCGGAGGCTGGGGAACCGGCGCACGTCGACGAAGCAGCCGGGTGGTATGTGTTCCTCGACATCAGGCGCGCCGAGGTACACCGGGATGCAGCCGGCGGCGAGACAGTCGAAGATCTTCTCGGTGATGTAGCCTTCGAGCGCCGTGTTCTCGAAGCAAAGGCAGAAGCGGTAGTCCTTCAGCGTCTCGACTTTTGCGAGCGGGGCGATCTCGCCGCGGAACGAGCGGGTCACCGCTGCCGCGAGTCGGCGGGGCAGCGAAGAAGGATCGTCCCAACCGCGCCCGTACAGGTCGAAATCACCGGAACCCGAGAAGTGCCGGATCGCGCGCAGCCGAGCGGCGTACAGATCGCTCCGGAAGATCTCGTCAACCTGCTGAAGCCGCCTCAGCTGGACGGATCGGCGGAGCATCCTCAGGCTTCGTCGCGGACACCGGAAGGAGAAGAACGGCCTGGGCCACCCGAAGACGCGCTTGTTGCTGTTGACCAGAGCGACGAAACGCCGCTCCCTCCACGGTAGGCCGCCGTCCGGCGGGGTGAGATCCGGGTAGGGCCAGTGGATCTCGTGGAATGACGCACCACCGGTCGAGCGCGACCGCATCCCCTTCCAGAAGAAGACGTGGTGGAAGTGCTCTGAAGCCTCGCGAGCCTCCCTGAAGTAGAAATCGAGCGCGCCAAGCGGCGACTCGAGCGTCATGCACACGACGGGAATGACGTTGCGCATGGCGAGCAGGGTGTGCGTGTGTCGGGTGAGGTGGTTCGAGACGCACACGGCCGGACGCCTCGAGAGAGCCTCGTTCGCGAGGAAGACGTCCGCGGTCACGGTCTCAAAGCCTCTGGCCCGCAGGCGCTCGGCGAGAACCGCGCCCGTCTCGGCGCCCGGGTACTTCTTCATCTCCTCGATGTCGAACGCACGGTTGTTGGTGAACGGCTCGATGTCGATGTCGAGAACGTAGACGCCACCCGCGGCCATCTCGCTCACCGCCGCCTCCCGAGCACTCGCTTGAACCCGACGAGCGGGTCGATCAGCCAGCCGAGCCCGTCGGCGCGCAGCAACGTCGCCCACCAGCCGAGATCCGTGTCCTTTAGGCGGAGCACGCCGGCCTTCCGGCACGCCCTGAACAGCGCGACCGCCCCGTGCCGCCGGTCCTTCGGGAGCCGCAGATAGTTGGTCGCGAGAAAGCTCGCGGCGTAGCCGTAGAAGAGATGCTGATCGGCCTCGTCGAGCGGTTGCGGCAAGACGTCTCGATACTCCTTGAGGAGCTCGATCAGGTTCTCGATCTCAAGGCCCCCCGTGAGGGTGTCCTGACCGGGGTGCACCCGATACAACACCAGAGGCCCCCTGAGCAATGCGCACTTCCCATGCCTGGCCGCGTCGAGCAGGAACGGCCGATCCGTGTAGCTACCGAATCTCCCGAGATCCGCTTCGATCTCGTGCAACACCGAGGACCGGTACGCGGCCGAGCCGAAGCAGAGGTCGGCGCCGCCCAGCAGCGCGCGAACCAGAGCGGCAGCGTCATCGAACACCTCGGCCGGCTGAACAGGCGCCTCGAACGCTTCCACGGGAGGAGACTCGCCGTCACGGAACCACACGTACTCGGTGGCGACGAATTGCACCTCCGGGTCCGACTGCAGGACCTCCATCTCCAGTTCCAGCATCCTCGGATGCATAACGTCGTCATCGTGGAACACGACAAGGAACTGGCCGTCCGAGTACTCCTTCATCGCCTTGCCGATGTTGGTGTTGCCGACGTTGAACGGATTCCGCACGTACTCCACAGGCCTGGAACCTGCGGCAGCGAGCGCACCGCTGTTGTCGAGCTCGCTCGCGTTGTCGAGCACCACGAGGCGGAACTCAGGGAGCGTCTGCCTTGCGACGGAGGCCAGGGACTCAGCGAGGTAGTCCGGCCGGTTGTATGTGGGGATCACGACTGTGAGCATTCGCCTATGCGCGTCGAGGCTGCCGGTCTTCCGGGATCGCGTAGCACACCGTGTCGTCCACCTCGCGCGTGTAGTGGCGCAGGAATAGCGAGGCGTCTGGCAGCAGCCGGTTCAGCTGAAGCGGGATCGACCACAGGTCGTGCGGAGAGTGATAGACGGATACCGCCACTTTGGGTCGCGCTTCCGCGAGGACCCGCTTCGCACCCATGAGCGCCTGCTCCTCCCAGCCCTCCACGTCCATCTTGATCAACGACGGCAGGCGCAGGCCGTCGAAGTACTCGTCCAGGCTGACCACCGGCGTCTCCTCATCGCCCGGCTCGTCCGCGGCAA
>JAJZPX010000080.1 GCA_021811025.1 Actinomycetes bacterium | reverse complement strand
CCACTCGCCGATCGGCACGAGCACAACGTTGTCGGGCGGCGCGGTGACGCCGGAGCCGGCGGGAGCGCCGACGGTCTGGAACAGCGAGTCGATCGCCGGGAGGTCGACGACGCCGTCCACGCGCAGCGGCACCGGCGAAAGCCCCGGCCGGCCGACGAGCACCGTCGAGCCGACCGCGGCGTGCAGGTTCGCTGCCGTCTGCTGCGCGAGCAGAACGCCGTCACGTGCGCCGAGCAGATACCGCAGCTCGCCGGGGAACGTCTCCGCGTACCCGGGCGGAAGACCGACAGCCTTGCCCTGGCCGGTCGTCTGGATCGTGCCGCCGGTGGACGACTCGAGCGACGGCACCGTCCCGAACTCGACGGGCAGCGCGGCCGCCACGCCGGGAAAGCGGCGCACCTCCGCCAATGCGTGCCGCAGAGAGACACCCCGGCCGACCGCAACCTGCCAGTCGACGGGGACGCCGGCTATGGCGCCCTTCGTCATCCGAGACCGGCTGAACGACAGGAAACTCCCCAGTGATGCCACCAGAGCTACCGCAAGCGCCACGCTGAGCGCGACGCCGAGGACGCGCAGCGGACGCCGGCGCAACAGGCCTGCCACCCACACCACGCTAGACATGCCGCGCCTCCCGCTCGAGTCGCCCGTCCCGCATCTCCCACCGCTTGTCGAGGAGGCCTGCAACAAGGCCGTCGTGCGTCGCGATCACAAGCGCCGTGCCCGCTGACCTCGACAGCGCGAGCAGCAGCTCCATCGTCCGCCGCGCGTGCTCGTGGTCGAGCTGCCCCGTCGGCTCGTCCGCGAGCAGCAGCAGCGGGCCCGTCACCAGCGCGCGGGCGAGCGCGACGCGCTGCGCCTGCCCGCCCGAGAGCTCCTCCGGCAGCTTGTCGGCCAGCGCCTCCAGCCCCATGTCCGCGAGCGTCGTCCCTGCTCGCTCACAGGCCTCCGCCTCGGAGTCCCCGCGCAGGAGCAGCGGCAGCGCGACGTTCTCAGCAACCGAGAGCGGCGGCAGCAGGCTCCGGCCCTGGAACGCGACGGCGACGGGGCCGGGCCGCAGCGCCCGCCGGTCGCCGAGCGCGGGCCATGCGACCGATCCCTCCGACGGCACGTCGATGCCCGCCATCAGGTGCACGAGCGTGCTCTTCCCGCTGCCCGACGGCCCGACGAGCGCGATCCGCTCGCCTCGCCGCACTTCGAACGTCGCCGAGGTGAGCGCGCGCGTCGCCCGCTCTCCGGTCCCGTACGTCCGGCCGACGCCTTGGCCTCGCACCAGCACGTCATGCATCGAGGATCCTCCCGTCCGACATCGTGACCGTGCGATCCGCTGCGGCGGCCACGCGCGCGCTGTGCGTCACGACGACCACCGCCCCACCCGCCAGCGCCCGCTCGCCCAGCAGGCCGAGGATCGCGCGCTCGTTCGCCGCGTCCACCTCTCCCGTCGGCTCGTCGGCGAGCAGCACGGCGGGCTCGTTCGCCAGCGCGACAGCGAGCCCAGCCCTCGCGGCCTCGCCGCCGGACAGGGTCGCGGGCCACGCGTCGGCGCGCCCGACGAGGCCGACCCGTGCCAGCAGCGCGGACACGGGCGTGGGCCGTCCGGCACGCGTGAGGCGCTGCGCCGCCGCCACGTTCTGCTCGACCGTCAGATGCTCCAGCAGGTTGCCGGACTGCATGAGCACGCCGATTGACGCCGCGCGCATTCGCGACCGCACTGCCTCGGGCCGCCGCGTCAGGCGCTCACCGAACACCGTCACGAAGCCTCCGTCGGGCTCGTCGAGACCCGCGAGGCAGTTGAGAAGCGTCGACTTCCCGCTGCCCGAGGGCCCGACGACGGCCACGACCTCGCCCGCGTCCACACGGAGCGAGACGCCGCGCAGCGCGAAGGTCTCGTCGTCTCCCGCGTGGTAGAAGCGGTACAGCTCGTGCGCCAACAGCGCCATTCCGGCTTCGGCGGCCTTCATCACCGCCACCGGAAGCTCTCCGAGATCGTCCGCCACGGGTCGACGTTGTCGGCACCGGCCGGCGAGGTCAGCACGAGATCGACGCGCGTTCCGTTGCGGAAGAACACGAAGCGCGAGGCGTCGAGGCGGTACGCCTTGCCCGTCACCGCGTTGGGCTCGCCGTTCTGCCGGTACGTGAGCAGCACCGCTTCGCCCGCGGGCAGCTTGACCTGCTTCACCGCCTCGAGTTCGAAGGCGGGCAGACGCGACTGCAGGTTCGGCGCGTCCTGCGCGCGAACGGACGCGACGGTGGGAGCGGTGGCGGCCTTCGCCCACGTCATCGACACGACGTTCAGCTTGTCCGTGAAGGAAGCGGTGTCGCCGCTTTCCGTGCGCGCCCAGCCTTCCGGCACGCTGACTTGGAATCCCGCGGTCGAGCGGTACGGGACGAACGCCTGGTTGTCCGGGATGTCGCCCGGCGGGCTCTGCTCCACTGCGAGCGGCTGCTGCGGTACGCCGGGAGCAGGCGCCGCGGTCGCGCCGGCCTGCGCTCCAGCTTCCGGCCCAGGCGGGGAAGGCGATTCGACCCGCGCCTCCGGCGATGCCGGGGGCTGTGAGGCGTTGGTGCATCCGGCCGCCAGCAGCGTGACGAGCAGGCCGGCGGCGACCGCGAATCGGGCGTTCCGTAGCATCGAGGCTCCCTTCGAGCGTTTCCGCGGAAGCGCGGATGCCTGCCCGTCATCGGACGCGTCGGCACCCGGCGAGCAGACGATACGGCGGAATCCCTGAGAGCCGGCTGAGAGCTACCGCTCCGTCCCGAGCGGAATGCGGATCTCGATGGTGGCGCCGCCGCGGAGCGGCTCGGCGACGCGGATGGTGCCACCGTGCGCGGCGACGATCGCGCGGCACACCGACAGCCCGAGCCCCGTCCCCCCGTCGACTCGCCCTCGGCCCTCGTCCAGGCGCACGAACCGCTCGAAGACGCGCTCGCGCATGTCTTCGGGGATGCCGGGCCCGTCGTCGCTCACGACCGTCACCGCCTGCCCTTCCTCGACGCGCGTCGCCACCCAGACGCGGCGTCCTGCGTGCCGCACGGCGTTGTCGAGCAGGTTGCGGAGCACCTGGCGCAGCCGGGCTGCGTCGGCGAGCAGCGTCACCGGAACGACGTCCGACGTGTCGATCGCCGGGCCCTTCGGCCGGGCCAGCGCCGCGACCTCCTCCTCGACGAGCCGGGCGAGGTCCACCCTCGCCCGGTTCAACCTCAGGCCGGCCTCGTCGAACCGGGCGAGCACCAGGAGATCAGAGACGAGCAGCTCGAGGCGCACGTCCTCGGAGAGAAGGTCCTCGAGCAGAGAGGGCAGATCGGCTTGCCCGGGATCCTGGAGCGCGACCTCCAGCATCGTGCGAATGGCGGCGATGGGGCTCTTCAGCTCGTGCGACGCGTCCGCCGTGAAGCGTCGTTGCGTCAGGCTGGACGCCTCTATGCGGTCCAGCATCCGGTTCATCGCCTCCGCCAGCTCCCGGATCTCGTCGTTTGCGACCGGCACCGGCAAGCGCCGGTCGGGCAGAGAGGACGATATCTCGTCGGCTTCGGCGATGATGCGGTGCACGGGGCGCAGCGCGCGACCGGTGAGCGCCCACGTCGTCAGGCCGACGACCGCCATCAGGAGAGGCACGCCCGCAGCGAGCAGCGGGACGAGAGCGTCGGTGGCGTCCTGGAGCGAGCCGAGCGACGCCGCCACGAGCACAGTCGCCGGTCCCGAAGAGGTCTCGACTCCCTGCGCGACGACAACGAACGGCGCCGCCGGCTCGTCGGCGGCCTCCGCGGGGTCCGGCGTGCCTCCTTCCGCCAGGACGGGCATGGTGAACGTGCGGGTCTGGTCGGGAGCCAGCGGAAGCTCGCAGAATGGAGCCTCCCCCTCGATGCTCGCGCTCTCCGCTACGACTCTCCTGCCGCCCTTCAGGACTTGCACGAGCAGCGCCTCGCCACGAGCAGGCAGCGTGGCTGGCAGCGGGCCCGATTTCGCCAGCATCGCCACGTCCGCCGCCCGGACCGCAGCCGAGGACTGGATGGAGGACCGGAGCGTGTGGCGCACGGTGAGCACGAGCCCGGCGGCCGCGACAGCGAGAGCCACGCCGACGACAAGAACGGCCGCGAGCGTCGTCCTGATCCTGATGCCTGCGCGGGCGAGCCTCACTCGGCACCTCGCGTGCGATCCGGCTCCAGACGGTAGCCCGCGCCGCGCACCGTCGCGATGCGGGCGGAACCGGACGGAGAGGCCAGCTTGCGCCTCAGGTATCCGACGTACACCTCGACGATGTTCTGAGGCCCATCGAACTCCCAGTCCCACACGTGGCCGAGGATGTCGGTCTTCGACAGCACCTCGCCTGGGTGGCGCATGAGGTACTCGAGCAGCGAGAACTCCGTCGGGGTGAGCTGGATCTCCTCGCCGGCGTGCTCCGCGCGATGGCTGGAGGGGTCGAGCGAGAGGTTGCCCACCCGAAGAACCGCGGGACGCTCGGTCTTCCCGCGTCGGAGCAACGCCCGTATCCGGGCCACCAGCACCACGAAAGAGAAGGGCTTCGAGAGGTAGTCGTCCGCGCCGGTGTCGAGCGCCTCAGCCTCGTCGTACTCGCCATCCTTCGCGGTCAGCATGAGGATCGGGGTCCAGTTGCCGGCTCGCCGCAGCTCCTCGCACACCCGGTACCCGTTCATGCCCGGGAGCATGATGTCGAGCACGATGATGTCGTACGGCTGCTCGGTGGCAAGCCACAGCCCGTCCGTCCCCGTCCCGGCGACGTCGACCGCGAAGCCCTCGGCCTCGAGACCGCGCTTGAGGTGTGCGGCGAGGCGCACCTCGTCATCCACTATCAGCGCGCGCATCCGCCCTCCTTCGAGACGAGACGGGCCGTCCGACCCTACCCCCTTCTTCCTGAGAGTCTGCTGAGAAGCAGACGCCGTGCCGGGAGAATCGGGAAGGCCCGGGAGCGCACCTCCCGGGCCTTCCCTCGCCGCTGCCGGAAACGGTCAGTTGCCGGCGTTGGCGGAGCCGTTGTCGCCGGTCTCCTCTCCCTGTGCCTCGTGCTGAACGTTGTCGGTGTCGCCGGCCTTGCCGTCCTGCTCGGCGCTCTCGGTACCCTCGGCGGCCTTCTCCTTCGGCTCCGCGGTCTCCGCGGGCTCCGCGGCCGTCGTCTCGGGCTCCGCCTCGCGGCGATCGACCGTCTCGCCACCGCCGGCCTGAGCCGTCGGCGCCACCGAAACGGGCTTCGCGGGCGTGCCGCTCGGTGCGGCCTTCGCCGCGTACGCGCTTCCCAGCGCGGCTGCGGCCAGCAATCCCGTGGCCGCGACGATTCCGAGCATCTTCCGAATCCTCATACCGTGTCTCCTTTCCTGGGGTAACGGTGCGGGACGATGGTCGCCCACGGCACCTGAGAACGGCCTGAGCGGACCTGAGAGCGGCAGATTTCGGGAAGGATACAGCGAGCGCGAGGCCGATCGCGTTCGGTTACGATAGGGAGGTGAGACGCTTCGTCATCCCCCTCCTGATCGCTTTCATGCTCCTTGTTGCGGCCCTCGGCTGCGTCGCGGTCGAACGCGTCGACACGCACTCCCCCACCCTCGATGTCGTCGTCGTGCCGGTGAACGGCCTGCGGCACGAGGTCACGCTCGTGCAGGCGACCGACCTCCACGGCTGGGAGTTCGGCTCGCACGAAAGCGAGCTCCGGTCGCTGCTGAAGGGCCGCCGGATCGACGCCGCCGTCATGACGGGCGACATCCTCGACGAGGCGGACGATCCGAAGCAGCCCGCCTACGACCTCGCCGCGACGCTCGCGTCGGCGACGCCGCGCGTCTACTACCTGCCCGGCAACCACGACCCCGACGACCTCGGCTCGGCGCTCGCCACACACGGCGTCACGCCGCTGCGCCCTGGCGTGACGGTCCCGATCGACCCCGGCGACCCGCGGGGCCGCGAGGTCGCGCTCGCGTACGGGCGCGACAGCGCTTCGATCCGCGCGGCGCGGGGCTCGGGCGACCGGCTGCTCGTGATCGCCTCGCACACTCCGCCGAACGGCGGGCGCATCTCGGCGGGCGCGTCGCTGCCCGGCGACCACCTCTTCATCGCGGGGCACACGCACGGAGGCCAGATCCGGCTGCCGTTCCTCGGCGCGATCAGCGCCCCAACGACGTGGGACGGCGAGGAGGGCGGCCGTCCAGGCACCAACGAGTTCCGGGCGTTCCCGGACCTCCACGGATTCCTCGTCCTCGGCATGTACCGGCGCGACGGGCAGCGCATCTACGTCGCGGGCGGACTGGGCGCCACGCTGGTCTCCGCGCGATTCCTCGACCGCTCCGCCCTGGTGCTCTATCGCTTCGTGCCCGCGAAGTAGCTACAGCCGCGGGTTCCACGCGAGGTCCCCGACGGCGTCGAGGAGATCCTCCAAGTCGCGGTACCGCCGGTCGGGCAGCTGGCGGATCGTCTGCAGCACGCGCCACGGCGCGCCGCGGTCCTGCGCGTAGGCGTACGCCTCCGCGCGGCCGTTCGGGAACGTGAAGCCGGCGAGGAACGTCTTCCTCAGCTCGATCGGAGTCGCAGGCGAGTAGCGCACCTCCGGCGGCGGCAGGCCCTCGGCCGAATGTCCCGTCGCCGCCTCCCACAGCTGCCGGTAGTCCGTGGTGAACGCCACGCCGTGCTGCTTGGCGCGGAGAACCGCGACGCGCGCTGCCTCGACGACGTCGGCGGGCAGGTGCGTGTCGCCTGCTGCGACCCTCTCCAGGTAGTACACGACGTCGTCCCAGTCGCGCGCCCATCCGGCCGTGCTGTCGATCAGCAGCTTCAGCTGGCTCGGCGTGAACGCCGCCTGCGCCTGCGCCATCTCCCCCTCCTCGCTCGACACTCCTTCCTTCCCGCCTTGCCCCCGGTCGCAACCATTCGGCGACGGGCTGATTGAGCCGGCGCGAGGCGGGGCATCCCCGACGAGCACGCGACGGAATCAGGCGTCAACGGGAGGCAGCTGTGGATCGCCGGCAGACGATAGCCAAGGTGAGCACGCTCATCCGCCTCGGGGAGACGGCCGAGGAGTGCTACGGCCGCGCGCTGTCGAAGCTCCCCGACCGCGAGACGGCGCGGCGGCTCGCCCAGATGCGCGCGGACCATCGCGCGCACGCGGAGGACATGCGCGGGGTGCTCGAGGCGCTCGGGGAGGACCAGCAGCCGCGGTCCGAGGACTTCGAGTGGTTCGCGACGTCGCTCGTCGACCGAGTCGGGAAGGCGAGGAAGCCGGCCGAGGTGCTCGCGCGCACGCGCCAGGCGGAGGCGGCGGTGCTCGTGCAGTACGCCGACGCGGCCGAGCGCCGCCTGCCGCTGCAGGCCGCGCGCCTCGTGCGGCGCCACCTGCTCCGCAACGAGGCGCACCTCGACCTCATCGACGAGTTGTGGCAGTCGAAGCGGGGGGCGTAGCGGCAGCACCCCGGGGGGGCGCGTGAGGGGCCGCCGTACTGTACCCTGGCAGCATGGAGGCTCAGCAGCAGCGCGGACTGACGGCCGAGCAGGTCGAGGAGCGGGTGCGGCGCGGCGAGACGAACGCCGTGCGCGAGACGACCAGCCGCAGCTACGCCGACATCCTGCGAGAGAACGTCTTCACGCTCTTCAACCTCATCCTCGGCGTGCTGCTGGCCGCCGTGCTGCTCGTCGGCTCGCCGAGGGACGCGTTGTTCGGGCTCGTGCTGGCGTTCAACTCCGCCGTCGGCGTCGTGCAGGAGATACGCGCGAAGCGCACGCTCGACCGCCTGCAGCTGCTCTCCGCGCCGCGCGCCCGAGTCCTTCGCGACGGCGAGCCTCGCGAGATCGCGCTGCCCGACGTCGTGCTCGACGACGTCGTGCTGCTCGCCGGAGGCGACCAGGTCCCCGCCGACGGCGAGACGCTTGTCGCGGACGGGCTGGAGGTCGACGAGTCGCTACTCACGGGCGAGTCGGTCCCGGTGACGAAGCGGCCCGGCGACCAGGTGCTCTCGGGAAGCTTCGTCGTAGCGGGGAGCGGGTCGTTCCGCGCTTCGCGCGTGGGCGAGCAGGCGTACGCGCGCAAGCTCTCGGCCGAGGCGCGCCGCTTCCGTCTCGTGCACTCGGAGCTGCGCTCCGGCGTCGACCGCATCCTGAAGCTCGTGCTGTGGCTCATGCTGCCGATCGGCGCGCTCACGGTGGCGGCGCAGGCCGGACGCCACGCGTCCCTGCAGGCGGCGACGCTCTCCACCGTCGCCGCCCTCGTCGCGATGGTCCCGCAGGGCCTCGTGCTGCTCACGTCGATCGCGTTCGCGGTGAGCGTGGTGGTGCTCGCCCGCCGGCAGGTGCTCGTGCAGGAGCTCGCCGCGGTCGAGGTCCTCGCGCGC
>JAJZPX010000079.1 GCA_021811025.1 Actinomycetes bacterium | reverse complement strand
CCTCATGCTCGGCTACGAGGGGATCGAGGGCATCAAGACGGGGATGACGAACCACGCGGGCTACTGCTTCGTCTCCGCCGCCCGGCGGGGGGACGTCGAGCTGTTCGGCGTCATCCTCGGGGCGCGCAGCGATCAGGCGAGATTCGTGCAGAGCCGCCGCCTCCTCGACTGGGGCTTCGCCCATTACAGGCCGTGCGCCGTCATCCAGACGGGGACGAGGGTGGGGACGGTGCCCGTCACCGACTGGCTCGACAGGGATATAGTGGCGAAGGTGCGCGACAACGCTTCTCCCGTGCTCTTCGACTTGGGCGGCTCCATCCGGCGGCGGTACGAGCTCAAGCCGTCGGTCTCCGCGCCGGTGCGCAAAGGGCAGGCCGTGGGAGTCGTGATCGCGTACCAGGGGAGCACGGTGCTCGCGAAGGTCCCGATCGTCTCGGCCGAGGACGTGGCCGCGCCGGGGTTGTGGGAGCGGGTGAGGATCTGGGGGGTTCGCGCCTGGCGTTCCGTGTTCGGACCAAGCGAGGTTCGCACGGCGGTAGTGACCGCGACACAGTAGACTCGAGAGGACGGAGCGCAGATGACGGGCGAGGAGCTCAAGCGGACGCCGCTGTACGAGGAGCACGTGGCGCTGGGCGCGCGCATGGTGCCGTTCGCCGGCTGGGAGATGCCGGTCTACTACGGCGGGATCATCGAGGAGCACAACGCCGTGCGCGGCTCGGCCGGCCTCTTCGACGTCTGCCACATGGCCGAGTTCCGCATCTTCGGCGCGTCGGCCGCCGACGCGCTGCAGCGCCTGCTCACCAACGATATCTCGCGGGTTTCCGAGATCGGCGACGCGCAATACACGCTGCTGTGCGACGAGGACGGGCACATGATCGACGACCTCATCGTCTATCACACGGGCGAGCTCGAGTACATGATCGTCGCGAACGCCGCCAATCGCGCGAACGACTGGGGGTGGCTTGACGAGCGCCTGCCGGAGTCGGTGGAGCGCGTCGACGAGTCCGACCGCACCGCGCTGCTCGCCCTGCAGGGGCCGAAGGCGCTGTCCGTGGCGCGGGAGGTCGCGGGTGAGGGGTTCGAGATGCCGGAGCGCTTCCAGGTCGCCGGCGCGGACCTGGACGGCGTGCCCGTGCTGCTGGCGCGCACGGGCTACACGGGCGAGGACGGGGTCGAGATCGTCTCGCATTCCAGCCACGCGGTGCAGCTTTGGAGGCTGCTCCTGAGCTTCCCCGAGGTGGCGCCTTGCGGCCTCGGTGCCCGTGACACACTGCGGCTCGAGATGGGCTACGCGCTGTACGGCAGCGACATGGACCGCACCGTCGACCCCGTCTCGGCCGGGTTGGGGTGGGCGGTGTCGATGGGGAAGGGCGAGTTCGTCGGGCGCGAGCCGATCGCCCAGGTGAAGGCGAGCGGGCCGGAGCGGCGGCTCGCCGGCCTGACCGTGCCCGACGGCATCCCGCGGCACGGCTATCCCGTGTTGCACGGGGAGGAGGAAGTCGGTACGGTTGCATCCGGCGGCTTCTCGCCGACTCTGGGCCACGGGATCGCGACGGCGTACGTGCCGTCGGCGCTCTCGGTCGAGGGCACGAGGCTCGCGGTCGGCATCAGGCGCAAGACCGTCCCGGCAGTGGTCACGAAGCCGCCGTTCGTGCGGGACACATCGCTTTTTCGAGGGTAGGGGCGCGGTCAGCGCGACGAGGAGCACCGGAAGGAGTGTCGGATCATGTATCCGAGCGATCTCAAGTACGCCAGGGAGCACGAGTGGGTCCGGGTCGACGGCGACACGGCGACGATCGGTATCTCGGACTTCGCGCAGGACCAGCTGGGCGAGGTCGTGTACGTGGACCTTCCGAGCGAGGGTGACGAGGTCACCGCGGGGGACACGTTCGGCGAGATCGAATCGGTGAAGTCCGTGTCGGAGCTGTACGCGCCGGTGTCGGGCGAGGTCGTGAAGGTGAACGAGGCTCTCGAGGACACCCCGGAGACCGTGAACGAGGATCCGTACGGCGATGGCTGGATGATCGTGGTGCGGATAAGCGACCCGTCGCAGGTCGACGATCTCATGGACGCGGGCGCCTACGAGGCGTTCGTCTCCGAGGAGGCTTAAGACCTCCACATGCGCTTCATTCCGATCACCCCGGCGCAGCGCGACGACATGCTGCGCGCCGTCGGCGTCTCCAGCGTCGACGACCTGTTCGGCGTCATCCCGGAAGACGTGCGGCTCTCCCGGCCGCTCGACGTCCCGGATGGCGTGTCGGAGCTCGAGCTGCTGCGCCACCTGCGGCAGCTGTCGGACCGCGATCTCGACTCGTCGCGCGTCGTGAGCTTCCTCGGCGCCGGCTGCTACGACCACTTCGTCCCGAGCATCGTGGACGCGGTGGTCTCAAAGCCTGAGTTCTTCACCGCGTACACGCCGTACCAGCCCGAGATCTCGCAGGGCACCCTGCAGGCGATCTTCGAGTATCAGTCGATGATCTGCCAGCTCACGGGGATGGACGTCAGCAACGCGTCGATGTACGACGGCGCGACGGCGATGGCCGAGGCGGCGCACCTCGCCGCGTCGGTGACCAAGCGGCGGCGCGTCGTCGTGGCCGACACGGTTCATCCCGAGTGGATCGAGACGCTCCGCACGTACGCGCTGTCGGGGACGCTCGAGGTCGCGCTGGCGGCCTCGCGCGGCGGGAGGGTCGACGTCGAGGCGCTGGCCGAGGCGGCGGCCGAGGCGGCGGCAGTGATCGTCGCCGACCCGAACTTCTTCGGCAACCTGGAGGACCTGACGGCCGTCGGCCGGATCGCGAAGAACGCCGGTGCGCTGTTCGTCGTGGCGATGAACCCGATGCTCGCCGGCGTGCTGGCTCCGCCGTCGGAATACGGCGCGGACGTCGTGGTCGGGGAGGGACAGCCGCTCGGGAACGCGATGAGCTTCGGCGGGCCCGGCTTCGGTTTCTTCGCGTGCCGTTCCGACTACCTCCGTCGCATGCCTGGCCGTATCGTGGGCCGGACCGTCGACGTGGACGGGCGCGCCGCGTTCGTGCTCACGATGCAGACGCGCGAGCAGCACATCCGCCGCGAGAAGGCGACGAGCAACATCTGCAGCAACCAGGCGCTGTGCGCGCTCGCCGCGAGCGTGCACCTGGCCTCGCTCGGGCCGGCGGGTCTCGCCGATGTAGGCCGCGCTTGCGTGTCCAAGGCGCACTACATGTACGACCGGCTGGTCGCGACCGGCCGCTTCTCGCCCGCGTTCCCGGACACCGCGTTCGCTGACGAGTTCGCGCTCGCCTACGACGGCAACGCGCGCGAGATGCAGGAGGCGATGCTCGAGCGCGGCTTCCTCGCGGGGCTGGAGCTCTCGCGGTTCTCGTCCGAGCTGTCGGGCATCGTCCTGTTCGCCGTGACCGAGAAGCGCACGCGCGAGGAGATCGACCGGTTCGTGGAGGAGGTGTCCTCGCTGTGAGCGATCTCGACGAAGTCTCCACGGGCGATCCGCGCCCTGCCGAGGTCGGCCGGCTCATCTTCGATCGGTCGACCGCGTGCGCCCGGTGCACCGAGATGCCCGCGCTCGACGTGCCCGACGTCGACCTCGACGCGGCGCTGGCGCACCGCTCGCGCCGAACCGCGCCGCTGCTCCCCGAGGTGACGGAGGTCGACCTCGCGAGGCACTACGAGCACCTCGCGAGCGTGAACTTCGGCGTCGACTCGGGCTTCTACCCGCTCGGCAGCTGCACGATGAAGTACAACCCGAAGGTGGACGAGGTGGCGTGCCGGATGCCCGGCTTCGCCGGCGTCCATCCTTATCAGCCCCCGGCCACCGTGCAGGGAGTGCTGGAGCTGATGCACGGCCTGCAGGAGGCGCTCGGCGAGGTGAGCGGTCTGCCGCACGTGTCGCTGCAGCCCGCCGCAGGCGCCCACGGCGAGTTCACCGGCCTGATGACGATCCGCGCGTACCACGAGGCCAACGGCGACCCGCGGAAGCGGGTCATCATCCCGGACTCGGCGCACGGCACGAACCCGGCGACCGTGGCGATGTGCGGGTACGAGGTGACGACGATCCCGAGCGACGAGCGCGGCGGCGTCGACCCCGGCGCGCTTGAGGCGGCGCTGGACACCGATGTCGCGGCGCTGATGCTCACGAACCCGAACACCCTCGGGCTGTTCGACGAGAACATCTCCCGCATCACCGGGCTGGTGCACTCGTTCGGCGCGCTCGCGTACTGCGACGGCGCGAACCTCAATGCCGTCCTCGGCAAGGCGCGTCCCGGCGACATGGGCTTCGACGTCATGCACATCAACCTGCACAAGACGTTCGGCACCCCGCACGGCGGCGGCGGTCCCGGGGCGGGGCCGGTGGCGGTCACCGACGCGCTCGCGCCCTTCCTGCCGGGGCCGGTCGTGGCGCTGCAGCCCGACGGCTTCCGTCTCGTGATGCCCGAGCGCTCGATCGGCAGGGTCCGGTCGTTCTACGGCAACGCGGGCGTGCTGGTGCGCGCGTACGCGTACATCCGCGCGGTCGGGGGCGACGGCCTTACGGAGGTGGCGGAGCAGGCGGTGCTCTCGGCCAACTACCTCAAGGAGCGTCTGAAGGGCGCGTTCGACCTGCCGTACGACCGCCCGTGCATGCACGAGTTCGTGCTCTCGGGGCGGCGGCAGAAGCGGGAGAGCGGCGTGCGGACCCTCGACATCGCGAAGCGGCTGCTCGACTTCGGCGTGCACCCGCCGACGGTGTACTTCCCGCTCATCGTCGACGAGGCGATCATGATCGAGCCCACGGAGACGGAGGGGCTCGAGACGCTCGACGCGTTCGCGGACGCGATGCTCGCGATCGCGGCGGAGGCCGCGCGCGACCCGGAGGTCCTGCACTCCGCGCCCCACGTCACTCCCGTCCGCCGTCTCGACGAGGCGCGCGCGGTGAAGGAGCCGGTGCTGCGCTACTCCCCACCCTGCCTCGACTGACCGTGGCCGCGCCTCGCTGGAGGCTCATCCTCGACGACGCCGCCGACGGCGCGTGGAACATGGCCGTCGACGCGGCCCTGCTGCGCTCGCGGGCGGCGGGAGGACCGTCGACGCTGCGCCTCTACGCGTGGCGCACGCCCACCGCGAGCCTCGGCCGCTTCCAGCCCTCGGCCGAGGTGGACGCCGAGGCGTGCGCGCGCTATGGGGTAGATGTCGTGCGCCGCGCGACGGGCGGGCGGGGAGTGCTCCACGACGACGAGCTGACGTACAGCGTGACGGTGGCCGAGGACGACGGCGTTCCCCGCGGCGTCGCCGCGAGCTACGCGCACCTGGGGCGGGGCCTGGTCGCCGCGTACCGGCGGCTGGGCGTCCCGGCCGAGGTGACCGCCGCCCGCCGGGGCAGGAGAGGGAGCGCCGCGTGCTACCTCGCCGCCACCCAGGCGGACTTGTCGTCGGCGGGTGCGAAGCTGTCCGGCAGCGCCCAGGTGTGGGCGGACGGCGCGTGCCTGCAGCACGGGAGCTTCGTCGTGTCGCGCGACGTGACGCGCGAAGCGGACGTGTTCCGCCTCGACGAGGAGGCCGCTGGGGTGCTGCAGCGCGAGGCGGTGACGATCGAGGGCGCGACGGGGTCGCGGCCGGGATACGGGGAGCTGGCGCGCGCGGTGGTCGAGGGGTTCACCGAGGCGCTCGGCATACGGCTCGAGCCCGGCGCCCTGTCGGAGAGCGAGGCGTCGGCGGCCTCGTCGCTGCGGGCGTCGTTCGAGATCGGCGGATACGATGTCAGTGCCTGAGGCTGCACTCCAACCTGAGGCTCGCTCCCTGGCACGGGGCGTCTGCTAGAATGAGGCGGAAGACCTTGAGCACGGGGGATGAGGTGCAAGCTATGGACTACGCATCCGGCGGCGTGGACGACGCCCTGCTGAACCTGGAGCAGCGCACGAACGAGGAGCTGCGCGAGCTTCTCAACGAGCTGTACGAGGAAGAGCAGAGGATCAGCTATCGGCGGCGCGTGCTGCACGGCAAGATCGACATCCTCCGCGCCGAGCTCGTGCGCCGGCTGAAGCAGCAGCGCGAGGCGGGCCAGGACGTCATCTCAGGCAGCGACATCGAGCGGCTGATCACGATACTCTCCAACGACCTTCGAGGGGTGTCGACCGTCGACATCGCCGAGGACGACGAGGACGAGGTCTAGAGGATCACATCGCAGAACGAGGAGGACGAGGCGGTGGCATCGAGTCTGGTCGAGAAGGTACAGGCTTTCATGGACGATCTCGCTCTCGACGTCGTCGAGGAGCGGATCGTCGAGTACGTGATCCGCGAGGTCCGGAACGGCCGCAAGCTGGCCGACGTCCTGAACGACCCGTACGTCAAGAACCGGCTGAACGAGGAGAAGCTCAACCACGTGATCGAGAACCCCGAGATCGCCGCGGCGATCGAGGAGCAGATCTCGACAGCGTTCCGGACGCGCGACTTCGGATTCAGCGACTCGCAGGGCTCGTAGCCGCTGGAAGGCGGGCATGATGAGGAGATGCGCCCGATGTGGTGAGCCGCTCGACGAGCACGGTGAGACGTGCCCGAAGTGCGGGTCGGACCTGACCGACCCGACCGCGGCCTTCGGAGCGGTTCCTGCCGCCGAGAGGGAGATCTCCGCCGAGATCGCGCCCGCCGAGGGGCCGATGCTCGTCGTGCGCAAGGGCCCGGACGTAGGCGAGACGTTCTATCTCGACCGGGCGCGGCTGACGATCGGCCGGGACCCTGAGTGCGACATCTTCCTGAACGACGTGACCGTCTCGCGCCACCATTGCCGCCTGCTGTTCGACGGGGGCGAGGTGACGGTCGAGGACACCGACTCGCTCAACGGGACGTACGTCAACGGCGTCTGCGTCGACCGGGCGGTGCTGTGCTCTGGCGACGCGCTCCAGATCGGCCGCTTCCAGATGGTGTTCCTTTCCGGAGGGGGCGGCTGATGGGGGCCAGGACGCGGGAGTACATGACGATCGGCGAGGTGGTCGAGGCGCTGTCGAAGACGCACCCCGACGTCACGATCAGCAAGATCCGCTTCCTCGAGGAAGAGGGGCTGATCAACCCCGAGCGGACCGCGGGCGGCTACCGCAAGTTCATGCCCACGGACGTCGCCCGCATCGAGCTGGTCCTGCGCCTGCAGAAGGAGCACTTCCTGCCGCTCGCGGTCATCCGCGAGAAGCTCCGCGACCTCGAGAAGGGGAAGGTCCCGGCGGACCTCCGTCCGGTCGCAGCGAAGGCCGAGGCGGTGGCGCTGCCGTTCGAGGAGGCGGAGACCGTGCCGCTCGACAAGGCGCCGGCCTCTCTCGGCCTGCCGCTGTCGTTCGTCAAGGAGCTCGTGGACTACGGCCTGGTGTCGCCGGTGAAGGGGGAGGGCGGCGAGGAGCTCACGCGCGCGGACGTGCAGGTGGCGCACGCGGCGTGGGACCTGAGGCGCTACGGCGTCGAGCCGCGACACCTTCGGATGTACGAGACGCTCGCCGAGCGCGAGGCCTCCCTGTTCGCGCAGATACTTCTGCCGGCGTTCCGCCAGCGCACTCCCGAGGCGCGCACCAAGCTCGCCGAGACGCTCGCGGAGCTGACGAACGTCACGGGGGACTTGAAGCGCCATCTGCTCGAACGTGCGCTGGCGCGCACCTTCGACGAGTAGGAGCGCCGGATGAGTCCCGCGCCGGCGCCCGATCCGCAGGAACTGCCGGTCTCGCAGCACGTCGTCGAGACGGAGTTCGCGCACCCGAGCGAGCGAGTGGCGGCGCAGATCCTCGACTTCTATCGCATCCGCTGGGAGTACGAGCCGACCACGTTCCCGATAGAATGGGACGCCGAGGGGAACGTCATCGCCTCGTTCACGCCGGACTTCTTTCTCGCGGACCTCGACCTCTACATCGAGTTGACGACCATGAGCCAGAAGCTCGTCACGAAGAAGAATCGCAAGGTGCGGCGACTGAAGGAGCTGTATCCGGAGATCAACGTCAAGATCTTCTACCAGAAGGACTTCCGGAGTCTGCTGCTGAAGTACGGCATCCCGCTGAAGGCGCACGAGCGCGCCGCGGACGGCGCGGCGAGGGAGGGGTAGCACGTGGAGCGGGTCCTCACGCCCGAAGACGTGGCCGAGGTCCTCGTCCCGCGGAACGTCCTGCAGGCCCGCGTGCGTGAGCTCGGCGCCCGCATCTCGTCCGACTACGAAGGGCGCGAGCCCGTCCTCGTCACCGTGCTCAAGGGTGGCCTGTTCTTCATGGCGGACCTCTGTCGCGCCGTCGACATCGACTGCACGCTGGACTTCATGGCGGTCTCGGGATACGGCCCCGCGTCCTTCGGCGGCGTCGTGCGCATCACCAAGGACCTCGACGAGGACATCACGGGGCGCAACGTCATCGTCGTCGA
>JAJZPX010000078.1 GCA_021811025.1 Actinomycetes bacterium | reverse complement strand
GCGTCTCCCGTTCCGCTATGCTGACGCCATGCACCTCTCGCGCGATTCCGCCTACCACCACATCGTGGTCGAGGATGTCGGCCAGCTGCGCGTCCTGCGCTTCGAGCGCAACCGGCAGTCCTCGATGTACCTCGACGCGCCCTTCGACACCGACTTCGAGTACCCCGCGTACTTCCATACCGCTCTCGCGGTGAAGCCGGGGGCGATGCGCACCCTGGCGATCGGCCTCGGCGGCGGGACGGTCGTGAAGCGCATGTGGCGCGACTACCCGTGGATGACGATCGACGCCGTGGAGGTCGACCCGACGGTGATCGACGTCGCGCGCGAGTTCTTCGCGCTGCCTGAGGACGAGCGCGTCCGGGTGCACGTCGGCGACGGGCGCGCGTTCCTCGAGGCGCCGGGCGAGACGTTCGACATCATCGTGGTGGACGCGTTCGACGACGACCGCGTGCCCCGCCCGCTCATGACCGGGGAGTTCATGCGCGCCGCGCGCGTCCGGCTGGCAGAGGACGGCGCGGTCGTCTACAACCTCATCGGCTACCTCACCGGCGACCGCAGCAGGCCCTTCCGCAGCCTGTACCGCACGCTGGCGAACGTCTGGCGGCGCGTATGGGTGTTCGAGGTGGACGAGGGCGTCGACACGGAAGGGTGCAACATCATCCTGCTAGCCACCGACGCCGGCATCTCGACCGAGCAGCTGCAGGCACGCATCGCGGACCGCGTGGGCGGGCGGGTGACCGTGCCGGCGTTCGAGACCTTCGGCCGACATCTGCACATGAAGCCGATCCGAACGGGCGACGTGCCGGTCATCGCGGACGAGCCCGGGCGCCGGCGCAGCTAGACGGCGTCGCGTCTAGCCGACGATCACGACGCCGGGCCATGCCTTGTGCGCGCGCTCGTCGGCCGAGTACAGCGGCGCACCGGCCTGCTCGGCGACGGCGGGCGCGAACGCGTCGTACAGCGAGCAGCCGAGTCGATCGCGCACCGCCAGGGCAGCAGGCACGAGCGCGGCGTCCATCTCGCGAACGCGGATCCGCCATGCGATGAACCGCCGCCACAGCCCGGCCAGCTCCGCCGTCGTGAGCTCTCGGGCCGCGACGCCGAACACCTCGTAGACGAAGAGCGACGGCACGACGATCGCGACCTCGCCGCGCCCATGTGCCCTCAGCAGCTCCCTCGCCTCGGCCGAACCGGCCTCGTCGCGGAACCACTTCGCCCCGACGGAGGAGTCGAGCACGATCGCCCTCACCCGCCGCGCTCCTCGTCCGGCGGCTCGATGGGCCCCCCGAGGGCGGCGTCTTCGCCCCGCAGCTCCCTCAGTATCTCGATGCTCGGCCGAGCGTCCTTCGGCGGCCGTGCCGCGAGCGACTCGAGCCACCCGACGCCCTCCTCCACGGCCGCCTCGCGCTCGCGAGCCGCCCGGCCGGCCTCGCGCTGCGTCACGTATCCCGCCGCGGCCTCGCGCACGACGTCGCTGCGGCTCACGCCCTTCTCCTCGGCGATCCGGTCGAGGCGGGCGAGCACGTCCTCGGGAATGGTCACGGTCACCCTGACGAGCATCCGATCCACCGCCTTTCGGGGGTTCATACTGATTGTATGCGTGTCGGTATGAAGCATCAACGCCTGCGGCTTCCCGGCTTCGTGCGCCTCTGCCTCGGCCGCCTCGCCCAGGCGCCGCCGCCGGATGGCTGATTCGCCCCCGGCGCGGGCGGGAACAACCGCCCGGGTGTCTGGGGGGATGCGAATGCCTCGGGAGATCGGACCGTACCGTCTGCTCGCGCGGCTCATGCCGGGCGGCATGGGGCACGTCTGGCTCGCCGTCGACACGCGCGACGGGATGCAGGTGGCGGTGAAGGAGCCGGCGCTCGAGGCGTGCGAGGGCCCCAGCGAGCGAGCGCGGTCGCTGCGGCGGTTCGACCGCGAGGCGCGAGTGCTCCAGCGGCTCGACCACCCGAACGTCGTCCGCGTGCGCGAGGCGCTGGTGCTCGACGGACGACCGTACCTAGTCATGGAGTACGTCGACGGCGAGACGCTCGACCGGACGCTTCGGCGGCAGCGCCTGAGCGTGCCGGCCGTCGCCGGGGTCGTCCGGCAGCTGCTGGAGGCCGCGGGGCACGCGCACGAGCGAGGTGTCGTGCACCGCGACATCAAGCCCGGCAACATCTTCCTGCTCCCCGGCGGCGACGTGAAGCTCGCAGACTTCGGCATCGCGGACCTTGCCGAGGACGGCACGACCACCACGACGACGCTCATCGCCACGGTCCCGTACATGTCGCCGGAGCAGGCGCGCGGCGACCCGGTGGACGGACGAGCGGATCTGTTCACCATCGGGATCATCGCGTACGAGGCCCTGACGGGCGTGCACCCGTTCCGCAGGCCCGGCGATCAGCCCGTAACGACGGTCTTCCGCATCGTCCACGAGGAGCCTGCGCCGGCTCTCAGGGAGGGGCTCTCGCCCGGGCTCTCCGAGCTGCTCGGGCGCGCGCTGCAGAAGGACCCGCCGCGCCGATTCGGCTCGGCGGCTGAGATGCGCGCGGCCCTGGCGCGAGAGGCGCCCAGCCTCGAAGCCCAGCACGCCGAGCTCGTCGCGCTCGCCCGCACGGCGCCTCGCCCGAAGCTCGAGGGCGCGGGGGACGAGACCGCGAGCGTCCTGCCGGACGCGCTCACGCTGGCGATACGTCGCCCGCCCCCGCCCCCGCCTCCTGCGACGCACGCCCCGCAGCCGCCCGCGTTACCCGCCGCGCAGCCTCCCGGGCCTCCGCCGCCGCGTCGGCGTCGCCGCTGGCCGTGGGCGGTCGCCGCGGTCGTCGCGCTGCTGCTCGCGGCGGGCGCGGCGGGCTATTCCTACCTCTCGAAGAAGCCCTACCTGCAGCGCGTCGATTCGCTCGCGGCCACGCCGCTGGCTGCGCCCGTCGCGCCCGCGTACACGCCGCCCGTGCGGACTCCCGAGCCCCTAGTGCCCAAGAGCACGAACGAGGTGACCTCCGAGCCCTTTCCCGACGAGACGCCCGGCGGCGCCTACGACGAGTCGTCCACGCAGGACCAGGACGCGCACGCATCCGACGAGCAAGCGCCGTCCGACGGGCAAGGGTCGCAAGACTCCCCGCCTTCCGGCGACGCGTCCTCCACGGAGCCCGGCACCTCCCCCGACTCCCCGTAGCGGCTCCTGACGCTGCGCCGTCCTCTGCTGCACTCGCAGTCGGGGTGGTCAGCATGGCCTATCGCGTGCTCGCGCTCGACGGAGGGGGAATCCGCGGGCCGCGCATCTTCGCCGACGACACCGTCTTCGACCTGCTCGGCCACGTCGACCGCCTCGTGATTGCCGACTATCGCAACAAGGCGCTGCACGAGGCGCTGACGGAGCAGTTCGGTGCGGCGCCGACGTACTTCCCGACCTGGCAGGGCTACATCGACGGCGGCGTCGCGGCGAACAACCCGAGCGTGTGCGGACTCGCGCAGGCGCTCGACCCTGCGACCGGCGGGCAGCGCCTCGAGGACGTCGTGCTGCTGTCGCTCGGCACGGGAGCGAGCCCGCGCCGGATCGAGGGCGACGATCACGACTGGGGGCTCGCCGAGTGGGCGCCGAACCTCGTCGGCATCATGCTCGACGGCGTCGCCGGCGTGGCCGACTTCCAGTGCCGGCAGATCCTCGGCCCGCGATACCACCGCGTCGACGTCGTGCTGCCGCGCGCCGTCGGGATGGACGAGCACCGCGCGATCCCCGAGCTCGACGCGCTCGGCGAGAGCGCCGATACCGCACCGGCGGTGGCGTGGCTGGCAGAACACTTCGCGCGTTCCGAGGACGAGCCCGCGGCCTGATCCGTCATCGGAAGCCGCCCGCCGGGGTAGTAAGGACTCGACGGCCATTCACGGCGGAGGGAGCCCCTCATGGAACGCACGGACCAGCAGACCGCGCAGACATTGCGCGCGCAGCAGGGCGAGTTCAACTGGGTCGACCTGGCGGCGAAGGACCTCGAGGCGCAGACGCGCTTCTACGAGGCCCTGTTCGGCTGGTCGCACCGGGACGTGGCGGAGCCCGGGGCGCCCGTCTACCGCATGTTCACCCTCGACGGCGCGATTGTCGCCGGCGCGTCCCAGCTCACGCCCGAGATGATGGCTGCCCCCGTGCCGTCGGTGTGGAACACGTATCTCGCGGCGGACGACGTCGACGGACTCGCGAACCGCGCTGCCGGCCTCGGCGCGCAGGTCTTCATGCCGCCCATGGACGCGGCGAAGGAAGTCCGGCTCGCCGGCATCCAGGACCCGACGGGAGCGCCGGTGTTCCTGTTGAAGTCGTCCGGCGCGGCCCAGGCGGGCGCGTTCGGCGTGCCCGGCGCGCTGATGTGGAACGACCTCAGCACGCGCCGGCCCGAGAAGGCCATGGCGTTCTACACCGGCCTGCTGCCGACGTGGCGGCTCCAGCAGGTTCGGCAGGGCCCGGCGCCGTACTGGACGATCGAGGTCGGCGGTCAGGCCGAGGGCGGGATCATGCCGATGCCCGAGAGTGTCCCGGGCGACGTGCCGGCGCACTGGCTGGTCTACTTCGGCGTCGAGGACGCATACGCCGCGGCCGAGAAGGCGAAGTCGCTGGGCGCGACCGCGACGATGGAGCCGATGGACGTCGGCGTGACCGTGTTCGACGTGCTCGCGGACCCCTTCGGGGCGATCTTCGCGGTGATGACGCCGGCAAAGGGCTGAGGCGCGTCATATCCCCCGCCCGATGCTATGCTGGCCGCGATGGGGACGGCGAGACGGCGGGGGTGCGGAATGGACAGGCGCTATCTGCTTCTGCTCGGGATGCTCTTGGCGGCGCTCCTGCTCGGAGGGTGCGCCAAGGGCTCGGCGCCTTCTTCGGCCGAGGGGGGTAACGCGACGTCGGCGGCGACGTCGACGGCCACTGCCGCCGCGGAGCGCGGTCCGGCCTCCTACCAGCCCCTGACCCCTGAGAGCGACGGCGAGAAGAAGGCGACCGCGTCGATCGGCCAGGCCTACGCGACGTACCTGCAGATGGCCGAGCAATCGAAGGGGGCCGTCGTCTACCGCGACGGGGACAAGGTCAAGCCGGCGTTCATCGGCTACCAGGTGCGCGCGTGCTCGGCGAAGAAGGCGAACGGCAAGTACGACACGGCGTCGGTACTCGTGCTCGGCGGCGTGGTGACGGGCGAGCCCGCGTGGCAGAAGGCCGGAGAGATGACGCCCGCGGACGTCAACCCGCAGTACTTCGTGTACGAGATCCCGTCCATCTTCGAGCAGCCGCTTCCGGCCACGACCGCTCGCGAGAAGGACGCCATGACGAAGGCGAAGGCCTGGTTCGACGAGAACTTCGCGGACAGGAAGCTCGAGCGCTTCGATCTGGCCGGGTACACGTTCGCGTACGGTCAGCCCACGGACGAGCACTGGTTGCTGCTGCAGGTGAGGCCGGATAGTGCGGCGGTCCAGTCGGCGGCTCAGTAGACCCGCCGTGATCCCGCGCTGCATGTCGACGCAGCACCCGGACAACGTCCAGGTGCCGTTCTTCGCGCAGCGTCCCGACCTCGGCGGCGACGACGAGGTCCGCGAGGCGTACTACGCGTACGCCGACCTCGGGTGCGACGAGCAGATGTGGGACGTGGAGGGCAAGGAGGTCGACGCGTTCGTCGTCAAGAAGCTGCTCTCCCGCTACGGGACGTTCTTCGGCGACAAGCAACTCGGCCGCGACGTGCGCTTGACTTTGCGCGTGCCGAACCCCGAGGTCGAGAGGGCCGAGGCGAAGATCCTGCTCGAAACGCTCGAGTCGATCCCCCGCAGCTACGACGCGGCCCGGCTCTTCTACGGCGAGGACGCCACGCCGCCCATCTTCGAGGTCATCCTCCCGATGACGACCTCGGCCGAGGCGGTCGACCGCGTGTACCGCTACTACACCGACTTCATCATCGGCCGGCAGCAGGCGGCGGCACGACCGGGAGACATCTCGATCGCGGAGTGGATCGGCGAGTTCCGGCCCGAGCGCATATCGGTGATCCCGCTGTTCGAGGACCGCGAGCACCTGCTGGCCTCGGCCGACATCACGCGCGCCTACCTCGCCGACAAGGACGTCGAGCACCAGCGGGTCTTCCTCGCGCGCTCCGACCCCGCCATGAACTACGGCCTGGTGAGCGCGGTGCTGCTCGTCAAGATCGCGCTCGCGCGGCTGCACGCGCTGTCGGCGGAGACGGGCGTCGCGATCCACCCCATCCTCGGGATGGGCTCGGCCCCGTTTCGCGGCAACCTCACGCCGCACACCGTAGACGGCATCTGCGAGAGCTACCCGAGCGTCACCACGTTCACGATCCAGTCGGCGTTCAAGTACGACCACTCGCCTGCCGCGGTCGCGAGCGCGATCGCCAAGCTGCTGACGCGGGAGACCTCGGCGCCGCGAGAGGTCGACGAGGAGCACGCCCTGGACGTCGTCGAGCGGTACTCGGCCGAGTACCGGCGGCAGGTCCTCGGGCTCGCGAAGGCCGTCAACGAGGCCGCGCGGTTCGTGCCGTCGCGGCGGAGGCGAAAGCTGCACGTCGGGCTGTTCGGCTACGCGCGCGAGGTCGGCGGCGTGCGCCTGCCGCGCGTCATCTCGTTCACCGCGGCGCTGTACTCGCTCGGACTGCCGCCCGAGCTCCTCGGCCTCTCCGCGCTCACCCCGGCCGACCTCGAGTTCGTCCGCGACGCGTTCGGCTCGTTCGACCGAACGATGTGCGCCGCCCTGCGGTTCGCCGACCTCGACGGGCCGTTCATGCCGGCCGCGGTGCGGAACGCGATCGCGCGCACGGACTGGGAGGTGGAGCCGGTCGAGCAGCACCTGACGGCGACGCGGCGGATCGTCTCGGCGCTGGAGACGGGCGACACCGGCGACATCCCCGAGCAGGTGCTGCGCGCGGCGAACGTGCGGAAGTTCCTGGGGTAGTGAAATACGTTCCGTATTGCTATCCATCAATACCTCGCGTAGAATCGCCGCCGAGGTGATGCCGGATGGCCGAGTACACGAAGAAGCCCACGCAGTTCCGCCTGCCCGCGTGGGCGGTGGACTTCATCGCGCAGGAGACGTCCGAGCGACACGTCACCAAGACGGACGTCGTCGTCGAAGCGCTGGATTGCCTCAAGCGCCGGCGGTTCGAGCAGCTGATGGCCGAGGGCTACCGCGAGACGGCGGAGCAGACGCTCGAGGAGGTGCGCGAGTGGGACGGCACGCTCGCGGACAGCCTGGAGGATGAGGAATGGTAGAGGACGTCCGCCGAGGCGAGGTCTACTGGTGTCGACTCGACCCGTCGGAGGGAAGCGAGATCCGGAAGACGAGGCCGGCGGTCGTCGTGCAGAACGACGTGGGGAACCGGAACGCGCGGACGACGATCGTCGTCCCGGTCACGTCGGCCGCGCCCGAGCGAGCGTACCCGTTCATCGTCACGCTGCCGGCACCCGCTCTGCCGAAGCAGGGCTTCGTGAACTGCGCGCACATCCGCGCGGTGGACAAGCGAAGGCTCAAGCCCGGGCCCCTCGCCGTCCTCGACGAGGCGACGATGGCGAGGATCGACGACGCGCTCCGGGCTTCCCTCGGCCTGCACTGAGCGCTCGCTGTGTCGCAGCGACGACGCTGCTGCTCGCCTCCGGCGAGGGAGGCTCGTGGAGCGGCCCCTCGGACGACGCGATCTCCGCGGTGCCGGGGGCGGCGCCGCTCGCCGCCGAGTTCGCGCCTCAGATGGGTGACTGGTCGCTCGGCTTCAAGGAGGGGCTCACGGCCCTGCTGGACGGCCTGGAGGCGCGGCTGCGTGCGGAGAGATAGGCCCGCCGGTTGCGGTATCATCCGCCGTACGCACAGCCGAGGCTGGGGCTCGACCGCGCGAGCGGCGGGCACCCGGGGACGGAGGGAGTCCATGCGCCGCACCATGCTTGGCGGCAAGATCCATCGCGCCACGGTCACCGAGGCGAACGTCGACTACGAGGGAAGCATCGCTCTCGACGCCGATCTGCTCGACGCCGCCGGCATCCTAGCGAACGAGCGCGTGAGCGTCTGGGACGTCGTGAACGGCGCCCGCTTCGCCACCTACGCCATTCCCGCCCTTGCCGGCTCCGGCACGTGCTGCGTGAACGGCGCCGCCTCGCACCTCGTCTCCGCAGGCGACCTTGTGATCGTGGCGTCGTTCGTCGAGCTCGACGACGCGGAGGCTCGCGAGTGGCGGCCGCGCGTCGTGTTCGTCGACGAGCGCAACCGGCCGCTGGCCCTCCGTGCCGAGGAGGCCTTTCGCGCGGTCTAGCCGAGGCCGGCGTCGGCGCGGGACGGGGTACGAACCGCGCAGGCGACCTCCGGAGGTGTGAGATGGATCCCAGCGGCAAGACGATCCTCGTTTGCGGCGCGACCGGGCATCAGGGCGGCGCTTCGGCCAGGCATCTGCT
>JAJZPX010000077.1 GCA_021811025.1 Actinomycetes bacterium | reverse complement strand
CCTCGACCGTCGCGTACCCGAAACCGTTGTGGATCGCGCACGCGAGGTGGTCGACGGCGTTGGAGCGCTGGCCGCGGTACAGCGTGTTCGCGTCGGTGAGGAACGGCTTGCCGCCCGCCGCCTTGATCCGCGCCACGATCTCGCGCAGGAAGACCGGCTGCACGAACCCGGTGTTGCCCGCCTCGCCGAAGTGCAGCTTCACGGCCACGAGATCGTCAGCCGCGACGGCGGCCGAGAGGCCCGCGCGGTCGAGCAGCTGGCCGGTGCGGGTCACGAGGCTCCGCTTGAGCTTCGTGCGAACGGGCGCGAACAGGACGCGGGCAGGCTGTGCAGGCATCGATGCTCCTTCCGGCGCGGTGCCCGGCGCGGCTAGAGGCCGGGCTCCTCCCGAGCATCATACTCGTCGAACGCGAGCGCGCCCGCGCCGATGACGCCGGCGTCGTTCCCCAACTCGGCCGGCACGACGCGCACGTCCGCCCGTCCCGCGAGCGCCTCGCGGCGGATCGCCGCGTCGGCCGCCTCCACCCACACCGGCGTCTTCTGCCCGAGGCCTCCGCCCACGACGATCAGCTGCGGGTCGAGCAGGTTCACCATCCCCACCATCGCCCGTCCGAAGATCTCCGCCGCACGGGCGAGGATCTCGCCCGCGAGCTCGTCGCCTTCGCGAACCGCCTGCAGCAGCGTGTCGTCGGTGATCGCGTCGAGGTCGTCGTTCGCGAGCCGCTTGATCGCCGCGCCACGGTAAGTCGCCGCCGCCTCGCGCGCGTCCCGCACGAGCGCGTGCCGCGACGCGTACGCCTCCAGATGCCCGAAGCCTCCGCAAGGGCACTGCAGCCCCTCGAACTCCACCAGGACGTGCCCGATCTCTCCGCCGAACCCTCGCGAGCCGCGGTACGGCCTTCCGCCGAGCCACAGCCCCCCGCCGACGCCCGTGCCCATGGTGATCATGAGGAAGTCGCGCGCTCCCTTCGCCGCTCCGAAGCGCGCCTCGCCGATCGCGGCCACCTCGCCGTCGTTGTCGATGACGACCGGAAGGTTGAGACGGGTCTGCACCACGCCGTGCACGTCCACGCCGGCGAGCGGGAGGTTGGTGCAGAACTCGATCGTCTGCCGGTGCCAGTCGATCTGCGCGGGCAGGCCGAGCGCGGCACCGGCGAGCTCGGACGGGTGAGCATCGCGAGTGACGGCGCGGACGGCGTCGATGATCGAATCGACGATCGCGAACGGGCCTTCCGTCGGCGTCGACGCGATCGTGCCCGCGACCACCCTGCCCTTCCGGTCGACCAGGCCGGCCGAAATCTTGGTGCCGCCGACATCGACTCCCACGGCGTAGCTCGCAAGCGACACGAGATCGCCCCTCCCGCTCGAACCGCCGGCTCACACCGGCATGATATCAGTAGTCCCAGAGTATTCCGCGCTGCTTGATGAGCCCCATCGCGTGCATCTTCTCGAGCATCTCGGACTCGGATACCCCAAAGAGGCGGGCGAGGTAGCGGTAGTCGTTGAACCACTTCTTCGCCTGCTCGTCCACCATGTAGGTCGGGAGCGTCATCTCGGACGCCACGACGTCCGCCACGTGGTGCTCGCCCTTGTCGCGGGGATACGTCGCCCCCGGCTCCTCGAGCACGACGAGGATGTGCCCGATGAGGTGACCGAGGGTGCGGCGCACGCCGATCTCGCCGATCGCCTCGTTGAGCAGGATGACCGGCATCCCGTCCTCGTAGACTATGGCGCCCGAGAACCAGGAGGGGAGCTTCGTCTTGTAGATGGGAACGCCGAGGCCCGCCGCCACCGCTTCGACGGCGACGGGAGGCTCCTCTGCCCCCGCCTTCCGCAGGGCTTCCTGGGCCAGCGTTCGGTAGTACGCGTCCGTGCGCAGCGCCACGTCTCGTGCGCTCCCTCTCCATTCGTCTCCCCGCACTCATGTATCGGGCGCGCCGGGGCGCGGCTCGATAGGTCCCTCGTCGGCGGAAGGCGTGAAGGTGGGCGGGCCTTCTGCCGATACCTCCACACGCGGACGTGATAGAGCGCACGTTTCGGGAGGCGGGATGGCGCGGCCCGAGGTAATGCGGGCGGAAGAAGTGGTGCGCGGGATTTCGGCGGTGGCGAACGCCGTGCGGCTCTATCCTGCCACGAGCCCTCTGCGCGCGCAGGCGGTCCAGAGGTTCCTGTCGGTAGCGACGGAAGCGGTCGACGACGGCCCGCCCATGCAGCTGATCGTCGAGCCGGCCGGCTTCAAGTGGGGCGACACGCTGCTCGCCGAAGGACAGGGCAACGTCGTGGCGTTCGCGGAATCGCTGTACGCGCACCAGGCCGGCAAGCTCATCGTCGCTCCCGGCTTGACGAGCGAGGAGGTCGTCGCGTTCTTCGCCGCCGTCGCCACGGACACCCACGAGGTCAAGGACGCCGGAGGCCTGCGGGCGGTGCTGAAGGAGCACGGCGTGAGCCGCCTCGCCGTCGTAGAGGTCACGCTGCGCGCCACTACCGACGAGAGCCTAAGCGGGCTCGACCTCACCGCCGCTCCCCTCGACGAGATCGCCGCGCCGGTCGCGGCGGCGGCGGTTGCGTGGGAGGAGTCCGCCGGTTCCGGCCCGGGCAAGGACGGCGTGGCGGAGGCGATCGGCGCTCTGGAGGAGGCCGCGCGCGAGCTCGCCACGCAGCGCATCGCTGAGGCCCTCATGCGGCTGGACGAGGCGACCCGCGTGAGAGCGCTGGCCGCCGCGTACAAGACCGACGCGACCGGTACGCCGATGCAGGGCATGCTCGACGCGCTCGCCCGCATGAAGCCCGCGGCCCTCGCGCGACTCCTCGCGCTGGCCGCCAACGCGACCGGAATCTCCGCGGGCGAGCTGCTGTGCGGCCTCAGGCTCCCGCCCGAGGCGCTGCGAGCGGTCACGCTGTTGCTCCGGCCTTCGCCGCAGGCCGAGTCGGCGCGAGGCGTGCCCGAGCACGCGGACGCCGGCGCGATCGCGCGCGAGGTCAGCGCGGAGAACGAGGCCGAGTCCTCGGATCTCGAACGGCAGATCGGGCGATCGCCGAGGCGGTTCGCCGCCGGCAAGGCGCTGGGGACGACGGTCGAGATCGCGTCCCGGCGCAAGACGGAAGACGCCGTGCACGCGATCGGCGACGCGCTGCCGCCGGCCCTGCGCGCCGGAGCGCTCGCCGAAGTGCGCGCGGCGCTGACGTTTCTGTCCTCCCTCGACCGCGAGGTCGCGCTCTCCTCGGCGGCAGCCCGCGCCAGGCAGCAGCTCGCGGACCCCGAGCTGCTCAGGCTGTGCATCGCGTCGCTCAACGGCGGGGCCGACCCCGACGCCGTCGCCGCGATCCTGTCCGCCGGCGGCCCCGTCGCGGCGGACACGTTCATCGCGGTCTACCTCGGCTCCGCCGAGTCGTTGCGGCCACGGCTGCACCAGGTGCTGCGCAGCATGGGCGACGTCGTGGCGAGCGCGGCCAGCAGGCGGATCCGCGAGGCCGACCCGCCGACCGCCCGGGAACTCATCGACGTGCTGATAGGCATCGGCGACAAGCGCACCGTCCCCGTCCTGCGACAGGCCCTCGAGCACCTCGACGTCGGGGTGCGCCGGGCGTGCCTGGAGGCGCTCGGCAGGATCGGCGGGCCGGAGACGGAGCGGCTGCTCGTCGGCGCGCTCAACCACTGGGATCCCGAGACTCGCCGGTACGCCGCCCGGGCGATCGGCCAGGCGCGCGCCACGTCGGCGGTTCCCGCTATGCTGAAGATACTGCAGGGCTACTACCTGTTCGAGAGGAACTACGGCCTGAAGAAGGAAGTCATCGAGGGCCTGGAAGTGCTCGGCTCGCCGACGGCCGTCCCCACGCTGCGTCGCATGGCTGGACGACGGTTCGTCATCGGCCGAAAGAACCGCGAGCTGCGGTATCTCGCACGGAAGGCGCTCGCGCGGCTCGAGCAGCCGGCCGCGACCGAGGGGAGAGCATCGTGAGCGACAGGGACGAGTTGGATCGCCTGGAGTCTCCGGGGGAGATCGCGGACGCGACGGCGGGATCGAAGCGAACCCCGTTCGCGAGCGCGAAGAAGCTGGGACGCGCGCGCGAGCTGGTGCGAGCGATCGCGGTGGCGCAGACGAACTCGACCCTCTACCCCGCGGCCCACCCGCTCGTGGCGCAGTCGATCGACGAGCTCGTCACCGCGGTCGCGGGCGTGGTGGAGATGGGCTTCGACGCGATCACGGTCAACATCTACAAGGGCACGCTGTTCGTCGAGGACCACGTGCTGCCCGAGGAGAGCGTCACGTACCGCAAGCTCGTCGAGGAGCTGCTCGCCCGAGGCATCTCCGCGCTGACGTTCGACCTCGCGTTCGGAGAGCGCGACGCCAAAGCGTTCGTGGAGCTGCTGGCGACGAGCGACATCGCCGACATCGGCGCCGCGCAGCAGTTCCTCGAGGGCCACGGGGCGGGCGCGGTCACCGTCTCCGAGACCACCACCCTCGACGAGTCGGCCGAGGAGGCCACGCCCGAGAGGAAGGCCGAGGCGCGCAGCACCTACGACGCGGGGATCGCGACGATGCGCGACGTGGAGACGCAGGTCAAGCTCGGCAGGGTCTTCGAGGTGGAACCGCTGCAGAGGCTCGTCAGCTCCCTGCTGGGCCAGCTCTTCAACGACCCCGCGGCGATCCTCGGCCTGACCGCCATCAACAGCCACGACAACTACACGCTCAACCACTCGATCAACGTTTGCATCCTGTCGCTCTCCCTCGGCGCGCAACTCGGCCTCGACGGCGACTCGCTGCACTCGCTCGGGCTCTCGGCGCTCCTCTACGACCTCGGCAAAGTGCGGATTCCCGAAGGCATCCTCAACAAGGAGAGCCCGCTGACGGCGGACGAGTGGGCCGTCATCAAGAGCCACGCGACCGAAGGCGCCGACCTGCTCAAGCGCATACAGCTGGTGGACCAGATGCCGATGATCGTCGCGTACGAGCACCACCAGCGTCACGACCTGCAGGGCTACCCCGAGCCGCGCGGCGGCGGCGAGCAGCACCTCTTCAGCAAGGTCGTCGCGCTCTGCGACGCGTACGACGCGATGACGACGTCGCGCCCGTTCCGGCGCGAGATACGGCCCGACAAGGCGCTCGCGGTGCTGATGCAGGGCCGCGGCAAGGCTTACGACCCCGCGCTCACCAAGGCGTTCGTCGCGATGCTCGGCATCTACCCGATGGGCGCGGTGGTGCGGATCGACGACCGGTCCGTCGGGATCGTGTACCGCGTCAACCGCGACGACCTGCTTCGGCCGAGGGTGAAGGTGCTGATCGACGGTGCCGGGCGCTGGCTGGACGAGCCGCAGGTGCTCGACCTGCGCCTGGTCGAGGCCGCGACGGGGAGCTGGGCGTGCTCGATCGACGAGTGCATCCCGGCGGCCGAGGCGGGGATCGACGACGTGTGGGACTACCTGTAGGGCGGCCGCCGTCGCGGGCGGGAGCCCCCGGGTCCCCCCGCGTCAAGTCGAAGGGCTAGCGGAGGGCGGACTCGGCGTCGCTGAAATCGGAGTCGGAGGGCATCGACAGCGAACCGAGCTCCCGGTCGATCTGCGTCAGCTCCGCATCGAGCGCTGCGCTGTCGGCGGCGGTCATGCCACCGCTCGAAGGACTCGCCTGCGCCGAGGACGTCTTCGGAGCCGGGGCCTGCTCTGCCGGCGCTTGCCCGGTCGTGTCTTGCTCGGAAACCGCGGGGTCAGCCGGAGCGGCCGCCGCGCCCGAGGCGGGGGCCGGCGGCGCCAGCCGGCCGCGACGAGCGCAGCCGACCGGCGTCACGAGGAGTGTCGCCGCCACAAGGGCGGTGATCACCCGGCGCGCGTTCATTGCGCCGCAGACCCCGACCCGCTACGCAGACCGTCGACGACCCCGCGCAGCTCCCGCGCCGCCTGCTGTGTCAGCGAGCGGGCCTCACGCAGCTGGGCCACCGCCTGCGCGGCCGTGCTCTTCGCCGACTGGAATGCCGCACGCTTGTCGGTCGCGTCGGGCACGGCGTTGAACTGCTGCACGGCCTGCTGCTCCGTGGCCTTCGCCGAGTCGAACTTCGCCTGCGCCTGCGAGAGCAGGTCCTTCACCGACGTCACGTCGCCGCCCTTGGCACCGACCTTGCCGGCGAGCACGCCGAGCCGCGTGATGTGACGCTGCAGGGTGTTGCCGGCGCGATCGAACCTCAGCTTCCGGCGCTCGAGCGCGAGCTGGATGCGCGTGCGCAGGATGGCGGCACGATCGCTCGCGACGGCGCCGGCGGTCCTCGGAGAGGCCGCGTCACCGGCGGCTGGAGCCGCGACGGCGACTGCCGGCACGGCGATGGCCGCGGCTGCGGCACCGGCCACCAGCAGCTTCTTCCATGTTCTCACGAACTCCACCTTCCTTTCACGATGTTCGGCCGAAACCCGCTCGGCCTCAAGGAGGAGTATCGGCGCGGCAGGTTGGCCCTGCGTTGAGCGCGTGTTGAGTTCGTGTTAAGCGCGCGGCAGCTCGACGACGAAGGCGGCGCCTCCGAGGGTCGAGGTCTCCACGCGGATGCCGCCCCCCATGAGCTCGACGATCCGCCTCGAGATCGCCAGCCCCAGGCCGGAGCCCCCGCCCGCGGTGCTCCGCGACCGCTCGAGCCGCGTGAAACGCTCGAACACGCGCTCCCGCTGCTCGGGCGGGACGCCCGGCCCCGAGTCCTCGACGCGCAGCTGCCACTTCCCTCCCTCGTCGCGCGCTCGAACGAGCACGGTCCCGGGCGAGGGCGTGTACGCGAGCGCGTTGTCGACGAGCGCGGACGCCACCTGCAGCAGGCGCGCCGGATCGCCCAGAGGCTGCCCCGCGAGCGGCTCCACACGCAAGTCGAGCCCCGCCTCGGCCGCGGAGGACGCGTACCGCGACCGCAACGCCTCCGCGAGGTCGTTCACGTCGACCGGCCGGCGCTCCATCTCGACCGCGCCGGCATCGAGGTCCGCCAGGGACAGCAGCGTGCGGGCGAGATCGCCGAGCCGCCCCGCCTCGTCGCGGATGACGCCCAGGTAGCGCCGCTCCTGCTCGGGATCGGTCACCGTGCCGTCCGTGAGCGCCCGCGCGAAGCCCTGGATCGAGGTGATCGGGGTGCGCAGCTCGTGGCTCACGTCGCCGACGAACGCGGCCTGCGCCTCGTACGCGGCGGCGAGCCGCGCGGACATCGCGTTGAACGAACGCGCGAGCGAAGCGACCTCGTCCTCACCCTCGACCGGCACCTGATGCCCCCACTCCCCTCGGCCGAGCGTCTCGGCAGCGTGCTCGAGGCGACGCAGCGGGTCGGTCACTCGCCGGGCGAGAAGGGACCCGACGATCCACGCGACGACCAGCGCCGCGAACGCCGAGAGGCCCAGCAGGCCGAGTATCCCGACGCGGGCGCGCCTGATGTCGCGCAGCGGCTGGATCGCGACGAGCTCGCGATCGTCGGGCAGCGGCGCCGCCACCAGCAACGTCTGCCCGACGGCGGGGACGAGCACGACGGCCCTCCGCGTCCCGTCCGCCCGCACCGCGCCGAGCGCCGTCAGCGGGTACTGCCGCCGCTCGCCGGTCCCGTTCGCCGCCGAGGAGTCCAGCACGCGGCCGTCAGCGTCGGTGACGACGAGCCGGACGTTGATGAGGCCCGCCTCGGCCCTGAAGAGCCGGCTCCGCAGCTCGGACGTCGCCTGCGCCGTCGGCAGCCTCTCGGCCGCCTGCAGGCCCTTCGCGATCAGGCCGACCTGCCGCGCGAGCTCGTCCGACGCGTTGCGGACGGTGTACGCGCGCCAGGCGAAGTAGAAGACGCCGAACACGACCACGACGCCGAGCGCCGCAACGCCCACGGTCGTCCACCGAACGCGGCCGGCGAGCGTCCGCATCTCAGTCGCCCCTTCGCACGCGGTAGCCGACGCCGCGCACCGTCTCGATGAACCGAGGCGACGACGCGTCGTCCCCGAGCTTCTCGCGCAGGTGCCGGACGTGCACGTCGACGCCGCGCTCGTCCACGAAACCGCTCGCGCCCCACACGCGATCGAGCAGCTTCTCTCGACTGAAGACGACGCCGGGGGCGCGCATCATCGTCTCCAGCAGGTCGAACTCGCGTGCGGTCAGCTCGACGCGCCGGCCGTCGACAGTGACCTCGCGCGTCTCCGGATCGAGCACGAGCGTGTCCACCGCGAGCGGCCCGGCCGTGGGCGCGGGGCGCGCCCTGCGCAGGATCGCGCGGACGCGGGCGACGAGCTCGGCCGGGTCGAAGGGCTTGGTGACGTAGTCGTCGGCACCGGCCTCTAGCAGCGCGACCTTGTCGAGCGCGTTGTCGCGCGCGGTGAGCATGACGATCGGCACGGGCGAGCGCTCGCGGATGGCGCGGCACACGTCGAGCCCGCCGAGGCCGGGGAGCATGATGTCGAGGACGACGAGGTCGGGCTTCAGCGCCGCCTCCT
>JAJZPX010000076.1 GCA_021811025.1 Actinomycetes bacterium | reverse complement strand
CTTCGGATTGCCGAATGGGCCCGTCAAGCCGCACGCGCCCGAGCCGGCACCGACGCCGGAGCCTATCGGAGTGGTACCGGCGAGCAGCGATTAGGGGCACGCGGCAGCTTCTGCGCGAGCGCCGGCGCGAGACCGGAGCCGCTCAGGCGTCGGCCGTCGCCATTCGCCGCAGGAGGACCTGCAGGCGCGTTCTGGTAGAATCGCATCCGTCCTCGCACGACAGTCCCCGGCGCACCGGCTCGCGCCGCCAGTGATGTCAGCAGCCGGAGGTATGCGGCACGATGCATCGCAACAGACTCCGCCCCCTCTCGCTCTCCGCCGCGCTTGCCCTCGTCCTCGCGCTGGGCCTGCCGCCGCGCGCGCTCGCGGCGCCGTCCTCAGGCACGCTCGCGGACAAGCGGGCGGAGGCGGCGCGGGCGCAGGGAGAGATGAAGCGGATGCAGGCGGACCTCTCGTCCGGGATGGCGGAGTACGTTCGCGTGACGGGCGAGCTCGAGTCCACCCGCCGCGAGATCGACGCGAACTCCAAGCGCTTGCGCTCGCTGGAGGCAACGCTTGCGACGATCGAGACGCGCCTCGGGGAGCGCGCGTCGTACATGTACCGCACTCGCGACTCGGGGCCGCTGGACATGCTGTTCGGGGCGACCTCGTTCGAGGAGTTCCTGCAGCGCTTCGACCTGCTCTCGCGCATCGCCTCGGAGGACGCCGGACTGGTCGGGAAGGCGAAGCGCGCACGCAGCGAGGCGCGCCACATTCGCGCCGGGCTCAAGCAGCGCGAGGCGAGGCTCGTCGCGCTCCGCGACCGGTCGGCGAAGGAGAAGGATCGGCTCTCGTCGTCGCTGGAGAAGCAGCGCACGTACTTCAGCTCCCTCTCGGCCGACGTGGCTGCGCTGCTCGCACAGGCCGAGCGCGCACAGCAGGCCGTTCCGCTGACCTCACCCGTCTCGACAGGAGGCGGCGGCGCGGCGGCACACCCGAGGCCCGGCCTGGCGGCGGCGACGATCGAGGGGCGCGACGGCAGCTACTACGTGATGGCCGACGAGCCACGCCGCTATCGCCCCACGGGGGTCGGGATGACGACGCAGGCCTCCATCTACAGCGTCGCAGACAACGGCACCGGCACCTCCTCGGGGATCCCGCTCGACGACAACGTGCTCACTTGCGCGCACAAGACCCTGGCCTTCGGGACGCACGTCGCCGTCACGCACGGGGGGAAGCGCGTCATCTGCGTGGTCACCGACCGCGGCCCCTTCGCGCCTCCCGGTCGCGACCTCGACCTGACGCCCAGGGCAGCCTCGCTGCTCGGCATCGACGGCGTCGGGACCGTGCGGTACGAGGTAGTGGTCCCCGCCTCCTGACCCTTCGGCGACCGCTTTTCTCCGAACGGCGAGCTCCTGCTCAGGGCGCGAGAAGCGGCCACCATTCCTGTTCCTGCCAGCTCCTTTGGCAAGCAGCATGCAGTCTCTGCCGCCGTCCGTAGTGGCGAACGACGGCCGGCGCCCCCGCCACGCGTCGCCGTCCAAGTGCCGCGGCTCACGCCAAGCCGCGGCTGCGGCCGTCCCCGGCCGCCGTCCTGTAGCCTGCATAGGGATGGTGGAGACTCGTTGAAGAGCGGATCGAGCACTGCCCTGCGCGCTGCCTCCGCCGCAATCGCGGCGCTCGTCCTCGGAGGCACCCTCGCCGCCGCGTCCCCCGCGATGGCGGCCTTCCACAGCCCCAGCGACTTCAACAGAGCGCAGGTCGCACTGCGGGCGAACGCCTTGGTGAAGTACCGGGTCCCGTACAGTCAAACGGACTGGCTGAACGGCTACCGGCAGGACTGCTCCGGGTTCGTCTCGATGGCATGGAGCCTCGGGAGGTCCTACGTGACGTGGACCCTGCCGGAGGTGGCGTGGCCGATCCGCAAGTCCGATCTCACCCTGGGCGACATCATGCTCGACTCCACGGGCGGCAGCCAGCACGTCGTGATCTTCGACAAGTGGGCGAACGCCTCGCAGACGGCGTACTGGGAGTGGGAGCTCGCGGGATCCACCGGCCGACCGGTGCACCGCGTCGTCAAGTACCCCTTCTGGACGTCGGACGCCGGCGACTACCGCCCGTACCGCTTCGCCGTCTCGCCGCGGTACACGGGCAAGAAGCCGCCGAAGCCGCCCACGGTCAAGGCGATGCTCTCGAAGGTGGCAACTCCGCAGCCCTCCCCCGCTCCGGCCGCCGTGGACCCCAGGCCTTCGCATCCTTCGAAGCCGACCGCTTCCGAGCCGAAGGCCGCATCGGCCGAGAAGCCCGCGGCCAAGGCGCCGTCAGCAGGCAAGGCGGACGAAGGGAAGACCCCGGAGCAGCCGGCGGAGCCGGCCGCGCGTCCCGTCCGCGAGACGAAGCCGCCAAAGAAGGAACCCGTGCTGCTGGTGCTCCTCCGCAGCCTGGTGGCCTGGCTGGCGGACTGACGCTTCGCGCCGGCCTCGGGCCGGCACTCTCGCTCCTGCCGCGGCAGCCTTCGGTGCTACGATGCGCTTCAGGGATCCGACGGGAGGGGCGGTCATGAGACGCGATCCGACGTTCTGGACGGCGCTCGCCGTGGCGTTCGTCCTCGGCCTCCTTCCAGGCCTCGCGCTGATGGCGTACCAGCGCCGGTCGATCGACCGCTCGGCCGCCGGCACGCGCGAAGAGCTCCAGGCGAGGCAGAGGACCTGGAACGCGGAGCGGGCGGACCTCACGCAACAGCTCGCCTCCGCCGAGACGAGCGTTGCGCGGCTCGAGGCGCAGCTGGCGAGCGTCGCGGCGCAGGTCGCGCGGCTCGAGTCGTCATCGGACGCCGAGGAGCCCGGAACGGCGCCGAAGAAGCCCCCCGTCATCGTCGAGCGCAGCGTGGAGGGGACGACGACCCCGGGGAAGGACATCCGGCTGGTCGTCAAGGTCGAGGGCGACGCCGACAAGGTCACGATGCGCATCGCCAAGGTCGACCCCGACTCCGGATGGGTGAAGACGTACGTCCTCAAGGACACCGGCGTCTCAGGCGGCGTTCACGTCTGGAAGACGACGGTGCCGTGCCCCGACACGCCCGGCGAGTACCGCTTCTTCGCGGACGCGTACCTCGGCAGCACGCACGTGAGCATGCCGGGTATCTCGGCGTGGACGTTCCTCGTCGAGTAGGGCGCACCGTTCGGGTACGATGCTGTTCCCCCAACCGAGAGGAGCGGCCGATGCTCGCGGCGGACGACGACACGATGCCCGCGCTGATGCGCATTCTCGACATGCTGTACCGCCACCGGCGATCGGTCTCCCGTCTCGACGTGCTCCAGGCGGCCGACGTGATGGGGCTCCCGGAGGAGGTCCGCGTTCTGTTCGACCTCCTGCCGCCTGGGGGCTACACCCGCCGGCGACTCGCCGACCAGCTGAACTCGATCATCGTCGGTCACGGCCTTGGCCGCACGCTCGGCACGGTCGAGTAGCCGCGCCGTGGGTATATCCGGCGTTGCCTGGACGAGAACAGGGAGGTGCGCCATGCCTCAGAGCGCCGGAGGGCGCGGGAAGGACTACCGCGAGTCCGATGTCCGGACGGTCCTCGAGCGCGGGCAGGAGTGGCAGCGATGGTCGGACGCGATCCAGTGGCTGCGGCGATGGGGCCCGCGCGAGGACCGGACCCGCTCAGGCGACGTGCGCGAGCTGATGATCCGCGACTTCTCGAAGCTCGAGCGGGACGGAGTGCCGTTCACGCACACAGCGGGAGAGGCGTTCCGGCTGGCGCGCGGCCACCGGCCGCACCGGCTCGGGATCGAGCGGACGTGAGAATCGGGGAAACGAAAGACGCCGGCGGGCATGCCGGCGCCTCGCTGATTCCGCCGTGTCCGTGCGGCTAGCACGTAGACAGCTTGCGTATCTTGAACCCCGTCCCCGCGCACTCGGGGCACTTCCGGAAGTCGGCCTGCCCCTTCGGCAGCCGGACCTTCACGTACCGTTGACCCTTGCACCTCGGGCAGACGTCCTTGGCGAGCACCGCCATCAACTCCTCGCGCCCGGTCTCGCCGGAATCGAGCAAAGCGCGTACCGGAGAGTGCCTCTCGCCCGTGATATCGGGTTCGCGCGTCGAGGGGTTGAGCGGGCCCGGCGAAGCGGGTTACGCTTGGCGCAGCGCTTGCGTGTCACGCGGGCGTCGTACCTTGAAAGGGAGGTACCGCAATGTCCCCAGTGACAAGAACAGGAGGTGATCCGGCTTTGTCGAGTACGGCAGATGCGCTGAATCACAGGATGGTTGGTCGAGTTACCGGGGGCACGATCTCGTAGGTAACGCCACGGGTCCGTGAGGCCCGGTAATGAGGCGAGCTGTCCTGCAGCGCGCCGTCACGGAGGCCGGTCTCCCCTCGCGGGGGGCCGGCCGCCGTCACTTCCCGGCACGATTGCGACCGCCCTCGTCGGGGTATCTGGCTGCCGTCCGACGACGGGAGGGGCTAAAGGCATGGCGCAGATGGAGGACCCGCGGTTCCGGGCCGATCAGCTCAAGGACATGCTGCGCGGCGCGATGCAGCGAGCGAAGCAGGAGACCGCGCAGGTCGAGGACATCCAGGCGCGAGCGCTCTTCGAGGTGACGGCCGAGGTACTCGGCGGGCTCGTCGACTCGTTCGAGCACTACGAGGCGGGCACCGGGCCGGCGTGGCAGCGCGCCGGCGAGCCCAGGGCTCACCGCTAGGCCCCCAAGGGCCCGCTCACTCCTCTCGCGGAGGCTCCGCGCTGCGGCCGTCGCCCATCGCGAACCCCGCGAGCTGGCGCCGCTTCGGCCGCTTGCCCTCCGCCACGGCGCGGAACAGCGGCGTGAGGTCGACTACAGTGTTCGCCGCCTCCCTCAGGTGCCGCCCGATGGAGTCCGCCGCCGCGGCCACCTCGACGCGGATCCCCAGCCGGCGCAGCCTGCGGGCCAGGTACGCGAAGTCCGCGTCTCCGGTCCCGAGGACGACGACGTCCGGCTTCATCGTGTGCGCGAGGTCCATCGCGTCCAGCGCCATCAGCACGTCCACGTTCGCCGAGTAGTGCGACGGCCCGGTGGGGCTGCCCTCGCTCGTGACCACCACCAACCCTTCCGTCCGCAGCTCGTGCACGAACCGCTCCGCGCCCGCACGCCGCTCGGCGTAGTCCTTCATCTCGGGCGGCAAGCCCACGTACACGATCGTCTCGACCGGCTCCCGGCCAGGCTCCCTGGCGACGAGGAACGCGGCCAGGGTCGGCCAGTCGACCTCGTGCACGCCCGAGTCGCGCGCGCTCGCGGAGATGTTGGCCTCGTCGATGAGTGTCAGCACTCGCTTCGTCATCGCTCACCTCCGCCGCTGTCGCCGAACTGCCCTCCACACCGCCGCTCGAGCGCCCCCCACGCCGTTCGTGCCGTGTTCTTCCCCGCGGCGCGCCGACCAGTCACCCGGAACGGGGACGATACGCCGTGACGGGCCAAGCGAGTGGAGGTGCGGGATGCTCAGAGACTGGCCGGCCGAGGCGGTACTGCCCGCGAACAACCTGGATCGCGCGGGACGGTTCTACCGCGACTTCCTCGGCCTTACGATCGAGCGCGACACGACGCGCGACGCGCTCGCCGTGCACGCAGGTGGCGACACGCTGTTCCGGCTGCAGCTCACGGGGACGCCGCCGTGCGAGAACCAGACGCTGACGTTCCTCGTGAGGGACCTCAATGCCGAGGTGGATGCGCTGAAGGACGCGGGCATCCGCTTCGAGGAGCGCGAGCACCCCCGCACGACGGACGGCATCGCCGAGGTCGACGGCGTGCGGATGGCGTGGTTCCACGACTCGGAGGGCAACGTCGTCGGCATGCGAGAGGGATGAGCGGCCGGTGTGCGGCTCGTCCTCGAAGGAGCCCTCACCGGGTGCGTTCGTCCGCAACTTGCGAAAGCCGATGCCGCTCGGACGCAAGCTGCGGCTGGTGGCGCGAAACGAATGGCTGAAGGTCAGGCGGCGCCGGACGTGCTGCGGCAACTACGGTGAGCCGGGCTGTTGACGGTAGCGTCCTTCGCGGTCGCGAAGGACACGCCGAGCGGCCCGGCGGGCGCCCGCACGGCCACTGCGAAGCGAACGCATGCGCCGCTGCGGTCGACACGTTCGCGCGACGGTGAGAAGATGCCCCTGTCGTGGAGCCGGAACGTCGTGGAGGGCACCATGCGCAGAGCGGTTTGGGGATACGTGCTCGTCGCGTTCGTCGTCGGGCTGCTGCCGGGCGGCGCCGGCGCCTTCCTGCTGTGGAGGACGAGCACCGGGACGCGCGCGCAGCTGATGAGCCGGAACGCTCAGCTCAACTCGGAGAACCAGGCGCTGCTGCAGCGCGTCAACTCGGCCGAGGCATCCGTGTCGGCGCTCACGTCGAAGCTCGATCAGCTGAACGCCCAGGTCCTCGGGACGCGGAGCGTCTCGTCCGCCTCCACCGGCACGGGCACCCCAAGCGGCCCGCCCAGCATATTCGAGCGTTCGGTGACGCCCTCGGAGGTCTCGCCGGGCGGGAAGGTGACTCTGACCGTCAAGCTCAAGGGCCACGCGGACGTCGCCAAGATCCGCATCGCCGGTGGCTCGTTCGACAAGATCTACGACCTCGCGCGGGAATCGTACGACAGCGACGGCGAGGTCTGGCAGAACGTCATCAAGGCGCCCTCGGCCGGTGGCACGTACCGCTACTACGCCATCGCCTACGCGGGCGGCAGGAAGTACACGATGCCGGGCGCGAGCGGGTGGAGCTTCGTCGTCAAGTGAGCTAGCGGCGCCGAAGGACCGCCGGCGCGGGCAGCCTCGGCGTACGGTCCGTCCTGGGTGCCTCCGCCCTCTCTGCCGCTGAGGCCGACAGCGCGGACATCGCCGACGCCAGCGAGACGTCGCTCGACGCCCCTCCCAGAGCGACATCCGACACCGAATCCCTGCTGCCGAGGACGCGCAGCTGATATAGCCACGGCGCGTTCCGCTTCAGGACGTCGGCCGCAGGGCGCGACAGGGATGCCTTGCGAGTGAGCAGCATCGCCCCCTGCCGGCTGCCGCACAGCGGCCCGCCGCTCAGGGCGTCGGCGAACTTCTCGCCCGTGGCGAGGCCGAAGTAGTCGTATCCCCATCCCCAGAACTCGGCGAGATTCGCCGCGGTCGCGTAGCGGTCGCGACCGTCGACCCGGTAGTAGTAGAGCGCTTCCGCATAGCCGGAGTCGATAAGGTCCAGCAGCGTGTCTTCGCTGACCGAACCCGCTCCCCCCAGAACGATGATGTGGTCGATGAGATGCGTCCTGAAGAACGCCTCGGTCGAGGAAGGCGCGGATCCGGGCTTAACGAGGAGTATCGGGCGACACTGGGCGTACGCGAACGGAGCCGCGGACAGCGCGTCGGCGAACGCGTCGCCGCGCGCGACGAAGGGCAGATCGCTCATCGGCAGCCCCGTGCCGAGCATGTGCTGGTAGACCTTGACCGCGGTGTCGTACCTGTCCGATCCCTTGATCCTCGTGACCGTTCGCCCGCCGCCCTTGAGCTGCTTCTCGACGAACGCGTTCACCGACGCCTCGCCCCCGACGATCAGGATGTTCCTCGCGCCGAGCCGGTTGAGCTCGCCGAAGAACCACGTGGGCAGCTTGGTCGGAGGCGTGAGCAGCAGCGGGGCCTGATACATGCCGCACAGCGCCGACGCGGACAGCGCGTCGGCGAAGCTCGCTCCCGTCGCGACAACCACCGTGTCGGCGTGCGCGAACGCCTGCTGGGACGTCAGGAGGCATGTCTGGTACCGGTCGCCGCCCTGGATGCGCTGGACGCGCTGCGCCCTCCACTGCGCCATCGTCTGCATCCTGGCGTCGATACCGGGCGTGGTCGTGCCCTCGATCGCAGGGATCGCGGGCGAGTGCGTCGGCGTGCCGGGCGAAAGCGGATACGACTGCGCCGCGTACACTCCGTGTGAGTCCCAGAACACCACCCAGCAGATCCCGCCGTACAGCCCGCGCACCTCGTACCTTCCGTCGGGCCCGGTGGTCGTCTCGGCCGCGAGGTAGAGAGGGAAGTCCGACCCCATGCTCGGGGAGTAGGCCTGGTAGACTGCGACGTTGATGCCGGCGAGCGGGGCCGACGGATTCGCGTCGGTGACGACGCGGCCGGAGATCGCGGCCCCTTCCGGCGGCGCCTGCCACAGCTCCAGCTGCGACTCGACCCCAGGAGAGACGACGGTCGAGGGGCCGAAGATGTCCATCGCCGACACGTCGGCGGCGTGGTCGTGCAGCGCCTGCTGCGTGGGGCGCGGCAGCCACGTCCGCGGCGTCGAGAGCGTCACGCCTCCCTCGCGCCCGACCTTCACCCCTGCGGCGAGCGCGAAGGCCCAATCCGTGGCACCAGTGATCCCGACGTAATGCCAGTCCGCCCATCCCTTCGAGACGGCGAATTCGGCGACGCTCAGGGCGGGTCCGAACGGGCCGCGGTTCGAGACGTGCGTGACGGCGAAGCCGTTGTCGGAAAGATCGCGGATCTCGTCGCCCGTCACGTCGTAGTAGCTGCCCACGACGTACACCCGGCTGATG
>JAJZPX010000075.1 GCA_021811025.1 Actinomycetes bacterium | reverse complement strand
CGCCGGGACGCGTGCGTGCTGCGGCCACGGGGGGCGCGGAGGAGCGCTCGTCGGGCTGGGCGGCGCCTTTCGGCCGAGGCGATGCTTCGGGCGACGAGGTACCTGCGGATGCCCGCGCGGCGGCGCGGGATGCGGCAACGGCGGTGGTGCGGCCGCGCACGCCCGGCGTCGCGGTGGCAGGCATGGCGGCGGCCGGCCGCTCGGTCACCACCGAAGGGAGGGCGGGGCCGTCGTCGCGGACCGGGAAGCCCGAGGACGCGAAGGCTACGGCGGCGGCGAGCAGGACCGCGGCGACGGCAAGGACCCCCGCCCAGACCCGCCAGTCCTGTGAGACGCGCATGAGTGACCGTCCGATCGCCTTCGACGACGAGTGCCGCGGATGCAGGAACGGTGCCGACCTGCGGTAGCGCTCAGTCATCACGCGGCCCGCTCCCTCCGCCGTGGCACGTGCAGCCGACCGCCGGCGGCCCGCTCGGGTGGCACTTCGAGCACGCGATGCCGGAAGTGCCGTGCGGGGCGTCGATCGAGGGATGGCGGAACGTCGCCCTCGAGAACGGGACGCTCGGCTTGTGGCAGCTCGCGCAGCTCGAGCCGTAGTGGCTCGCCGGGGCCCGATGGCAGCTCGAGCACGACGACGAGCTCGGGTGGGTGAACGCCCAGCTTCGGCCGGGCGACTTGTGGCAGGTGGAGCAGGCGCCCGAGCTGTGCCCGCCCGGGCGGGAGTGGCACGACTGGCACGAGGTGGACTTCGGATGGCTCCAGCGCGTCCGCGCGAACGGGACGCTGGGGGAGTGGCAGCTCGAGCAGGTGCCGCCGAAGTGGCTCGCCGGCCGTCGGTGGCAGCTGGCGCACGACGATGAGCTAGGGTGCCCGAACGCCCAGCTGACGCCGGTCTTCGGATGGCAGGTCGAGCACTCCGCGGACGTCGCGACGTGACCCGGCAGAGTGGTGTGGCAGGCCGAGCACGACGCGGACGTGTGCTTGTACACCGTCTTCGCGAACGGTGTCTTGAGATCGTGGCAGGTCGTGCACGTGCCGGTGAAGTGGCTCTTCGGCGGCTCGTGGCACGTGGCGCAGGCCGCGGAGGCGCTCGGGTGCGCGAACGTCCACGCAGGACCGGGCGCGTGGCACGTCTCGCACTTGCCGCGTCGCTCGTGCGGGGCTGCGTGACAGGTCTCGCACGGCGTCTTCGCGGGGTCGTGGCATCGCGTGCAGTCGACCCGCACGTGCGTGCCGGTGGCCTCGGCCGAGGAGGACGTCGCGACGGAGATCACGCCGGGAGCGAGCAAGCCCGCCTTGCGCAGCGTGTCGGGCGAAACACGGTGCCCGACGGTGTCGTGGCAGCTGACGCAGGACGCATTCTTGACGTGCGGCGCGTGCTCGAAGCCCGACTTCGTCTTCGCGGGGAGGCTGCGGTGGCAGGCGAGGCACCTCGAGTTCGGCACGTCGACGGCATCGCCCGGGAACCGCGGCTGCGTGGCGAAGTGGTCGTAGACCTCCTTCAGCGCCGAGACCTTGTGCGTCACCTCGGCCGCCGCCCCGGGGTCGACATGGCAGGCGACGCAGTCGACGCCTTTGTGCGCGCCGGCCTTCCATGCGTCGTAGTACGGCGTCATCTCATGGCACGAGGCGCAGAACGACGGCTTCTCGGTCGCCTTGATCGCCGCGAACGTGCCGCCGCCGAGCGCGACGACCGCGGCGAGGACGATCGCCGGTATCACTGTCGAATACAGCCGCACGGTCGACTGCCGCATCGAGACCTCCTTCTCGGCCTGCTGGGCATGGTGGATGCCGGTGATGAGGCCGAGATGAGAGGCCGATGAGGAAACGCTTAGCGAGCGACGGCATGCGAGACGCTACAATACGCACGGAGGCGAATGGTCCCTGGTGGGGCCCGCGGTCTTCAAAACCGTTGTGGGGCGTGAAGAGCGTCCTGGGTGTGTTCGATTCGCACACGCCTCCGCCACATGTCTTGACCAGCGGAAACGCGATGAACGAGAGGCGGGCTGACGTCCACGGTCACGCCGCCTTCTCCGTCTCTTGGTCGCGGTTGCCGACTTCGATGCCACTGTCGCCCCGGATGCCGGTGTCCCGTCCTCGGCGACCCAGGCCGTCACATCCACAGTAACGTCGTTCCGCCGGCGGCGGCGGCAGGGGGACGCATGGAAGAAGTCATGTGGAGGTGTTCGGCATCCGTAGCAGGCCGGCAGTTCCTTCGAGAACGCTGCCATTCACTACTTCTGGTGGAGTGCGCTGGCGAGAGTACCTCAGGCATGCGCCCCCGCCTGAGAGGGGATCAGGCCTACTGCACCGGGCCGAAACCGCTCGCTTCCACGAACTCCCCTGTCGTCGCAGAAATCACCAGCACGAAGTTTGCGTCTGCGGCGGTATGCCGAGACCCAATCGGACCGTGGCGGTGCAGAGTCACCTTGTGGAATGTGATCATCCACGAATCCAAGCCCTTGGGCCGTTCCCTTACCCCCAGCTTGGCGAGTTCGGCGTCGCTCAACGACGCCATGTTGCCGTTCGTGTACTTCACATGCCGCACGGTAATCGAGGCGGCTTCCTGCGCGTATCGGGGGCACATCTTCTTTGCCAGCTCAAACGCTTGGTCGCGCGAGACGGGGGTCGGGTCGTCCGAAGGAAGAGTATCGACTGCAAAATCCTGCTGCTTCAGTCGGTTGTCAACTCCCTGGTCTGTGTCCGCGACCACCTGCGCGACGCCGGGCTGCCCGGTTCCTATCTGAGCATCACTGGGCGCCGGCGCGGAAGCGGCGGAGACTGCCGCCACTCCGAGGGCGAAGAGGACGATCGTCACAAGCACGACCACGAGAAGGTGTGTTCGCTTTGTCATTCCGGTGCCCTCCTAGCCCTCGCTCGGCTACGGCCGATAGACGGACCGGTCGACATCCTTGAGCCATCCGATCTGAATGTACTCCCCGTCTGGCGTAGTCGGGGTGGGCCAGAGGAGCGTCATGACCCAGGCGCTGCTGTCGCCGGGTGATGGTGAGTAGGGATCTGCGGTTTCGATCGTCGCCTTGACGCCCCTGTTCACGTAGTTGTTCCATCCGCCAGCCCACCCACGATTATTGACCGCGAACGCGGGCTGCGCGGCTCCGAGCAGAAGTGCTTCGGCAATCGCGGTTGCGGCCGCAAGTCGTGCGAGAAGATACATGCGAACCCCCTCTGACCGCCGACCTTCCTGCTCTTGACACCGGAAGCAGGAAGCTAGAGTGCTTGTCAAGGTTTCGGAACTACCCCCTGCGCCCCTGCGGCCCCGGCGGCCCCCACGGCCCCTACGGCCGGCAGTCCCGATGAGCGGTCGGGCTCCCCGCTGAACGCTGTCAGCTACGGCTCCGCCTTCGGGCGGGGCCGCTGTCGTCTTTCGCAGCGATGCGCACCGAAGGGCGAGAGCAGCCCGGCGACCAGCACGTTCGTGTCGAGGACGATCCTCGCTCCTTGCGCTTGGACCGGACGTCCGCGATCTCGGCGTCGATTTCCTTCTCGGTCGGCTTGTCGGTCCCGCGCGAGACCGACTCGCGCTGCAGCTTCGCGACGGCATCGACCGCTCGGGCCTTGCGGAAGGCAGCGAGCGACTCCTCGAGGGTGGACTCGTTCACCGCGGCGAGAATCGCGACCGGCCTGCCGTTGCTGGTGATCACCATCTCCCGCTCCTCCGGCAGGTCCTTCCAGACCTCACCGGACTTGCCGCGAAGATCCCTGACGCTCACGAACCTCATGACGGCCTCCAATCGCGTATCGCATTGCGCACACCATTGTCACAGTCAACTCGCGCAAACCCGCCTCGCCCCCCGCGGCACGATTGTTGCGGCGGCCACGGGCGTCCTGATCCCCCTCGCCTTCGCGGAGGTCGCCGGGTTGAAGCCGGATCGCGCATACGCATCGCTCATCGCCATCGCGCTCGTGTCCGTCTCCGCGGCGGTCTTCACCGCGCGCACTTCGGGCTCCCCTCCGCCCGTGGCGCATCGGATCGCGTCGTTCCCTTCGAGGACGGCGCTCGCGGGGAACCCGAACGACCACCTCTACCGCGTGCCTTCCGAGATGCCGAGCGAGACAGCGACACCCAGCGTCCCCGCGACGGCGTCGCTCTCGCCCGCCGAACGCCACCTGCTGGACCTTCGCGCGCTCCATCTCGCCCCTCCGGACTACCTCCTCGAGGACGCGATCAAGAACGTGCCCGGCGCCGGCCGGCGCGTCGTGCTCACGTTCGACGACGGGCCGTCGCAGAACACCACGCAGGTCCTCTCGATACTCAGGCGTCACGACGCGCACGCGACGTTCTTCTTCGTCGGCCGCCGCGCCGCGGTCCGCCACTCGGTTCTCCCGCAGGTGATCGCCGAGGGCAGCGAGATAGGGAACCACACGTTGGACCACTCGTCGCTGCTCGCGAGGGGCTTCGACGACGACGTGCGGGAGATCCGCGACGCGGAAGCCGTGTTCGTCCGCTACGTCGGCGTACGCCCGAGGTGGGTGCGGCCGATGGCGGGGTGGGCGGACTGGACGGGGCTCGACGCGATCAGGTCGCTCGGCAAGCGGGACGTGTTCTGGGACGACTTCGGCAACGACACGGTGCCGACGTTCACGCCCGAGCGGATCGCGTCGTCGGTGCTCGAGAACGTCCATCCCGGCGCGATCATCCTGCTGCACGAGACGAACCCGAGGACGGTCGAGGCCCTGCCGGGCATTCTGCGCTCGCTGCATCGCCGCGGATACGAGGTCGTCACGCTGACCGAGGCGATCGAGGCTGCGCGGCGGGGGTAGCGGCCGCTACCGCAGCACGCGGAAGACCGCCATCGAGGGAGTGTCGACCACGAGCCGCAGCAGGCCGGGCTCGCGCAGCATCGCCTCGACGGAGCGCTCGGTGTCGCCCGACTTCGGCATCACCACGTAGTCGGCGCGGCGGCGCAGCAGGATCTCGCGGCGCCGTGCCTCGCTCGCGTCCGGTGACGTCACCGCGTACATGTCGTCGCGCCGTCGCTGCCCGTCGACCGCCTCGATCGCGAACGCGGTGTGCTGTGAGGTGACGGCGACGACGGCGACCGGCAGGACCCCTGCGAGGTAGTAGCTCGTCCGCGTGTCGCTTGCGACGACGGGGTAGCGCTCGCCGAACTCGGCCGAGAGCGCCCGCATCGTGCCGGCGCCCCACCGGCTGCGGACGTCGTCCCTGCGGCTGGCGAAGACCGAGTCGCGCGAGCGCGGCGAGAGCGAGTGCGAGCCCAGCGCCGCGGAGACGGCGGTGAGGGCCAGCGCCGCGGCGACCGCGAGCGTGACGCCGGCGCGCATCGGCCGCGAGCGCGCGGGCTGCCCGAGCGCCCACGCAACGCCGAGGAACACCGTGAACGGCAGCAGGATGGCGATGCGCTCGGTCAGGTAGTACGACGCCTGCAGCAGCGGGGTCGTGACGGGCGGGTCGGCCAGCAGCGCCACCGGCAGCCCCGCGAGCGCGGCGGCCACGAGGTCGCGCGGCTCGTGTCCGCGGAACGCGCGCACCGCCGCGAACAGCGCTGTCGCGGCGCCCAGGGCGAAGAGTGGCGGCGCGATCTTCATCAGGTGGCCGGGCGCGTCCACGAGCAGCCCGCCGGGCAGCTTCACGACGCCGAGCGCGAGCTTCTCGGCCTGGAACGCCACGAGCACGGACGCTCGGACGAGCGGGACCTTCGGCAGCAGCAGCGGCAACGCCAGCCCGCTCGCGGCCGCACCCACGCCCGCTAGGGCGAGCGCGGGGCGCACGTCGCACGCGCGCCGCCGCACGCGGTCGAGCCCGGCGCGCGCGAGGAGCATGGCGAGCAGCAGCGCACCGGCGGCGGCGAGCATCGCCGCGGCCGCCATGTGCATCGCGGCCGCCCCGGACGCGGCCACGACGGCCAGCAAGGCGTCCGGCCACTCAGGCGAGACCGTCAGCGAGGCGAGCGAGGCGAGGGCGACGAAAGCGACTCCGAGCGACAGGCGGTTCGGGTACGCCGCCCACCTCACGTCCGCAGTCAGTCCGACGGCGAGCCACGCCAGCGTGCCGAACGTCGCCGCAGCGTCCGAGCCCGACAGCCTTCGGGCGAGTTCCCAGAAGCCCATCAACAGCAGCGCGGCGGCGACGCCGACCGCGCCAGGCCACAACCACGCGGCCACGTCGAGCCCGGTCGCCTTCGACCATGCGGCGAGGACGGTGTGCCAGACGCCCGTCGTGGGATCGAGCCCGCTCGTCGACGTGCCGAACATGGGGTCCGTCACCATCGGCCGCCCCGTTGCGAGCAGCGAGCGGACCGCGGCGAGATGGTAGAAGGCGTCGGCCATCCGCGAGAACCACGTTCGCTCCGCGATGCCGAGCGCGAGGCCGACGGCGCCGAACGTGAGAGCGGGGAGGCCGAGGTCGAGGTCGCGGACGCCGAAGTCGCCTCGCCGTGGCGGCCACAGCGCAGCGATCCCGCCGAGCGCGAGCACGACCGCGCTCGCTGCGAACACGGCCGCGAGCGTCAGCCCGAGCAGGCGCGCGATCAGAGCGACGGCGCCGACGATCCCGAGCTGCAGCGCGAACGACGCGCACAGCACGGCGGGCAGGCGCCAGCGGGCGCGGCGCGCGAGCCCGGCGGCTAGCGGGAGTCCCGGCAGGAACGCGAGCGCCGCGACGGCGAGTGTCGAGAGCGCGTACGTCGCTGTGCTGGGCATGCCGAGCGCCAAGCCGTCCCCCTTCGAGAAGCCTCAGCAGCTATCATCCCCAGGCGCGATACCGTCGCTGCCACCGCGTTCTCCTCCTCTCGGCAAGCTGCTTGCAGAAGGAGCCGCATGCGTTCGCTCGCGCCTCCCCTCCGTCCCCTGCTCGTCGCGGCCGTGCTCGCGGTGGTGCTGGTGCCTGTCCGCGCGTACGCGGCACCTTCGAGGCCATCCGCCTCGGTCACCGCGTCCGTAGCGCCGAGCTCGCAGCTGAACGCGGCGCAGGCGCAGGCGGCGCAGGCGCGGGCGCAGCTCGACGCGATGCGGTCGCAGCTCGCGACGCGGATGTCGGACCTCACCACGCTCACCGCGCAGATCGCGCGGACGCGGGCGCACATCAGCGAGACCGCGACGCAGGTCGCCCGGTTCGATGCGGCGATAGCGGCCGACCAGCAGGTGCTCGGTGCGGAAGCCGACCGCCTCTACCGCTCGCGCGGGCTCGACGCGATGGACCTCCTGCTCGGCACGACGTCGCTCCGCGACTTCATCGACCGAGCGGACTTCCTCGTGATCCTCTCGGACCGTGACTCGCAGGTCCTCGCCGACCTGCGGTACGCGCGCGAGCAGAGCGCGCAGCTGCAGGCCGAGCTCGAGCAGCGCAACGCGCAGCTCGTCGCGCTGAAGTCGCAGGCCGACGCGGACCGCTCGCGCATCGAGAGCGCGATCGCCTCGCAGCAGGCGTACGTGGACTCGCTGGACTCGAAGGCGGCGACGCTGCTGCAGCAGCAGGACCAGGCGAGACGCTCCCCCGCACCGGTGCCGGGACCCTTCGTCTCCGCCGTCCCCGTCGGCGGGGCGTCATGGATGACCGCGCCGTCGCTGCGGCCCGGCGCCTGGGCGACGGTGGACAGCCGCCCGGGCGAGCGGTACCTGATCCCTCCCGGCCAGGCTACGCGCTACACGCCCACGGGCGTCTCGTTCGACTGGGTCTCGTCCACGTACGGCAACGCCGACAACTCCCCGCCGAACTCCACCGCCTCGGCGTCCGGGCGGCCGTTCCAGGAGTACGAGCTCACGTGCGCGAACAAGGAGCTGCCGTTCGGGACGCTGCTCGCCGTCTCGTGCAACGGCCGCCACGTGATCGTGGTCGTCACCGACCGCGGCCCCTACATCGCGGGCCGCAGTCTCGACCTCTCGACGGCGGCAGCGCACGCGCTCGGCTTCGACGGCGTCGTCCCCGTGCACGTCGAGGTCGTCGTCCCCGCGTAGGGCTTCCGCTTCCTTCACTCTTCGAGCGCCGCGCGTTCACACCGTCTTCACTCGCGCGCGGCACACTCCTCTCAGCAGGCACGCGAGAAGGGCGTGCCGGAACCTGACGAAGGAGGTATCACGATGGGCAAGGGCAAGGTGGTGGCGATCGCGGCCGCCGCTCTCGTCGCCGGGCTCGTGCTCGGCAGCTTCGGGCTTGCGTCCGCGGCGACCACGACGTCGACCGCGGGGCCGGGCAGCGGGCTCGGCCTGAGGCTCGGCGGACGCTGGACCGGCACCACGCTCGCGGACATCGTCGCGAAGCTGACCGGGCTTTCCGTCGACCAGGTCCGCACGGACCGGCAGGCGGGCAAGTCGTTCGACGCGATCGCGTCGGCCAAGAACGTCTCGGCCGACAAGGTCGTCTCGGCGGCGCTCGAGGCTCGCAAGGCCGCGCTCGACGCGGCGGTGAAGGACGGCCGGGTCACGCAGGCGCAGGCTGACACCGCGTACTCGAACATGAAGACGCGGATCACCGCGAACGTCAGCTCGACGGCCCCCGGCTGCACGGGCGCGGGTCCCGGTAACGGCGGCGGTCGCGGCTTCCGCGGCGGTCGCGGACCGGGTGCCGG
>JAJZPX010000074.1 GCA_021811025.1 Actinomycetes bacterium | reverse complement strand
GTAGAACGGACCGGGAGTCGCGGCGGCAACGCGCAGCGCGGCAGCAGCCGCGTTGGCATCGGCCGGCACGAGCACGCGCATTCCCGGCAGCACGCGCATGAGCGCGATGTCCTCGACCATCTGGTGGCTGCCACCGTCAGGGCCGACGGTGACACCGGCGTGCGTCGGGCACAGCTTCACGGAGAGATCCGAGTAGCAGACGGTGTTGCGCACCTGGTCGTACGCGCGCCCGGTGGCGAAGACGGCGAAGCTTCCGGTGAACGGTGTGAAGCCCGCCGACGCTAGGCCCGCCGCCGTGTCCACCATGTTCTGCTCCGCGATCCCGGCGTCGAAGAAGCGGCCGGGGAATTCGGCCGCGAACTTGTTCGTGGTGGTCGACTTGGCGAGGTCGGCGTCAAGCGCGACGACGTCGTCGCGGCCCTCCCGGGCCAGCTCGATCAGCGTCGCGCCGAACGCCTCGCGTGTCGCTCGCTTGTCACCCACGTGTCTCTCCCCTCACGCGTTCTCGGGCAGCTGCTCGAGCTCGGCGAGCGCGGCCTCCGCCTGCTCCTCGGAAGGCGCCACGCCGTGCCACTCGCAGCGATCCTCCATGAACGACACGCCGGCGCCCTTCACGGTCTCGGCGACGATGACGGTCGGCTTGCCGTGGCGCCCCGACGCCTCGTCGAACGCCGTCAGCAGGGCGCGCACGTCGTGCCCGTCGACGTTGATCGCCTCCCACCCGAACGCGCGGAACTTCTCGGCCACGGGGTCGACCGTGACGATCTCCGTCGTGCGGCCATCGATCTGCAGACCGTTGTGATCGACGATCGCGATGACGCGCTCGAGGCGCTGCTGCGCGGCGAACATGGCCGCCTCCCATACGAGGCCCTCCTGCAGCTCGCCGTCGCCGAGCAGGCAGAACACGCGGGGCTCGTCGCTGCCTTGCAGCCGCAGGCCCAGCGCGATCCCGTTCGCGATCGCGAGCCCGTTGCCGAGCGAGCCGGTGGAGACCTCCACGCCGGGAGTCTTCGTGCTGTCGGGGTGCCCCTGCAGCATGCTGCCGAGCTTGCGGAGCGTCTTCAGCTCCTCGCGCCCGAAGTAGCCGGACTCGGCGAGCACCGCGTAGAGCACCGGCGCGGCGTGACCCTTCGAGAGGATGAAGCGGTCGCGCTCCGGCATCTTCGGCTCGGCGGGGTCGTGGCGCATGACCCCGAAGTAGAGCGCGGCGACGATGTCCGCCGCCGAGAGCGAACCGCCCGGATGCCCGGAGCCGGCCTCGGCCAGCATCTCGACGACGTCGCGCCTCAGTCGGCGCGCCATGCCCTCGATCGCCCCTGCGTCCAGCATGCGCGCGCTCCGCTCCCTCGTGGCGTCCATGGCGTCACCTTCCAGCCGGAACAGCATAGCATCGGCGCCACTCGGGAGTGGGCTCGCGGCGGTAACGTTCGGCCATCTCGGCGAGCGGGATGGGCTCGATCCTGCTCGCCATGCCCGCCGCGCCGAAGGCCTCGTAGCGCGAGCGGCAGATGTCGGCCGCGGCCGCTCGCGCCGCCTTGAGGAACGCGCGCGGGTCGAACTCGCGCGGGTTCTCCGACATCACGCGCCGCATCGCGCCGGTCATCGACAGCCGGATGTCCGTGTCGATGTTGACCTTGCGCACGCCGTTGCGTATCCCCTCCTGGATCTCCTCGACCGGGACGCCGTAGGTCTCCGGGATGTCCCCGCCGAACTCGTTGATGATCGCGAGCCACTCTTGAGGCACGCTCGAGCTCCCGTGCATGACGAGGTGCGTCTCCGGTATCCGCGCGTGGATCTCGGCGATGCGCGAGATGGCGAGCGTCTCCCCCGTCGGCTTCTTACTGAATTTGTACGCACCGTGCGACGTGCCGATCGCCACCGCGAGCGAGTCCACGCCCGTCTGCGTGACGAAGTCCGCGGCCTGCTCGGGATCCGTCAGCAGCTGCTCGCGCGACAGCGCGCCGCATGCTCCGACGCCGTCCTCCTCGCCCGCCTCTCCCGTCTCGAGCGAGCCGAGGCACCCGAGCTCGCCCTCGACGGACACGCCGACGGCGTGGGACATCTCCACCACGAACGCCGTCGTCTCGACGTTGTAGTCGTAGCTCGACGGCGTCTTGCCGTCCTCGAGCAGCGAGCCGTCCATCATCACGCTGGTGAAGCCGGAGCGGATGGCCTGCTGACAGATCGCCGGGCTCTGACCGTGGTCCTGATGGATCGCGACGGGGATGTGGGGGTACGTCTCGACGGCCGCCTCCACCAGCCGCCGCAGGAACGCCTCGCCCGCGTACTTCCGCGCGCCCGCCGAGGCCTGCAGGATCACCGGGGCGTCGCTCTCGTCCGCGGCCGTCATGATCGCCTGGATCTGCTCCATGTCGTTCACGTTGAACGCCGGCACGCCGTAGCCGTGCTCCGCCGCGTGGTCGAGCAGCTGCCTCACGGATATCAGCGCCATCTCGTCTCCTCTCGAGCCTTCGTCACACCGACCGAGCCAGGGCCTTCCTGCGGCGCTCCGCCATGCGCCAGATGAACGGGGTGAAGATCAGCTGCATCGCGAGGTCCATCTTTCCCCCGGGCGCGACGATCGTGTTCGCCCGCGACATGAACGAGTCGTGCAGCATCGACAGCAGGTACGGGAAGTCGATGCCCTTCGGGTCGCGAAAGCGGATGACGAGCATCGACTCGTCGGGCGAGGGGATGTCGCGCGAGATGAACGGGTTGGACGTGTCGACGAGCGGCACGCGCTGGAAGTTCACGTGCGTGTGCGAGAACTGCGGGCAGATGTAGTGGGTGTAGTCGTGCATGCGGCGCAGGATGACGTCGGTGACCGCCTCGACGGAGTAGCCGCGGTAGCGGCAGTCGCGGTTGATCTTCTGGATCCACTCGAGGTTGACGACGGGCACGACGCCGATCAGCAGGTCGGGGTAGCGCGCGCAGTCCACTCCCTCGCACACGACGCCGCCGTGCAGCCCCTCGTAGAAGAGGAAGTCCGTGTCTTGCGGGATGTCCTCCCATTGGGTGAACGTCCCGGGCTCCTGGCCGAACGGCTCGGCCTCGTCCGCGTTATGAAGGTAGTAGCGGTGCTTGCCGGTCCCGGTCTCGGCGTACGTGCGGAACAGCTCCTCGATCTTGTCGAACAGGTTCGCCTCCGGCCCGAAGTGCGACAGGTGGCCGCCGTTGCCGTGATCCTCGACCATCAGCGCCGCCATCTCCTTGCGGTCGTAGCGATGGAAGCTGTCGCCCTCGACGACGGCCGCGTTGATGCCCTCTCGACGGAATATCTGCTCGAACGTGCGCTGCACGGTCGTGGTCCCCGCGCCGGAGCTGCCGGTTATGGCGATGATGGGATGCTTCTCGGACACCTGTCGACTCCTTCGCGTCTTACGCCGGCTGCCTGAACAGGCCGCGCTGGTGGAACAGCGGCGTGTCGAGCTCGGGCGCCGCGCCCTCGCGGTGGTACCGCTCGATGAGCTCGACCTCCTCGGCCGAGCCGAACACGAACCCGATGCGCTGGTGCAGCGACTCCGGCTTCACCTCGAGCACCCGCGCCTCGCCCGTGCTCGCCCGCCCGCCTGCCTGCTCGATCACCATGCCGATCGGGTTGCACTCGTACAGCAGGCGCAGGCGGCCCGGCTTGTCGCTGCGCGAGTCCCGCGGGTACAGGAAGACGCCGCCGCGCGTGAGGATGCGGTGCGTCTCAGCCACAAGCGAGGCGATCCAGCGCATGTTGAAGTCCTTCGCGCGAGGGCCGGTAGCGCCGGCGAGGCACTCCTCGACGTAGCGCTTCACCGGCGGCTCCCAGTGCCGGCTGTTGGAGGCGTTGATGGCGAACTCGCATGCGCACTCCGGGATCCGCAGGTCGGGATGGCTGAGGAAGAAGTCGCCGAGCTCGGGGTCGAGCGTGAAGCCGACGACGCCGTGGCCGACGGTGAGCACGAGCATCGTGGAGGGCCCGTAGATCGCGTACCCCGCGCCGACCTGCTCCATCCCGGGCTGCAGGAAGTCCGCGACCTTCGGGTCCTTCCCCGGACGAGGGGCGCGCAGGATCGAGAAGACGCTGCCGACGGCCACGTTCGTGTCGATGTTGCTCGAGCCGTCGAGCGGGTCGAAGACCAGGAGGTACTTGCCGCGCGGGTACTCCTTCGGCACCGGGCGAGGATGCTCCATCTCCTCGGACGCGACTCCCGAGACGGCTCCCGCCCATTCGGTCGTGCGCACGAATATCTCGTTCGCGAGCACGTCGAGGCGCTTCTGGTCCTCGCCCTGGATGTTGGTCCCCTCGACGGCGCCGAGCGCGCCGGTGAGCGCGCCGTGCGCGACCTTGCGCGCGATGCCCTTGCACGCCTGCGCGACCTGCAGGATGAGGTCGTTGAACTCGCCGGTGGCCTCGGGGTGCCGCCGCCTCGTCTCGATCAGGTACTGGGTGAGGGTTGCCCGGTTCGTCAACAGCATCCTTCTCACGCTCCTTCGCTGTCGGTTCCGGCCTCGATAGCGAACACGCGGCTCGCGCGCACCTCGGGCTCGCGGATGACGCTCAGGTCCTCGGCCGTCAGCTCGCGCCCGCGCTGCTCGAACAGCCGCAGCGCCTGGCGCATGCGCATGCGGTCGAGCGCGTTGCGCACGCTGCGCGCGTTCGCGAAGTGCGGCTGCGCCCGCCGCGCATGCAGGTACTCCGCGAAGGCCGCCTCGCCCGCGGGGTCGAAGCGGTAGTTCCACTCGGCCAGCATCTTCTCCGCGATCGCGAGCAGCTCCTCGTCCGTGTAGTCGGGGAACTCGACGTGGTGCGCGATCCGAGAGCCGATGCCGGGGTTGGAGGTGAAGAAGTCGTCCATCCGGTCCTTGTAGCCGGCGAGGACGACGACGAGGTCGTCGCGCTGGTTCTCCATCACCTGCAGCAGGATCTCGATGGCCTCCTGCCCGTAGTCCTTCTCGTTCTCCGGGCGGTGCAGGTAGTACGCCTCGTCGATGAACAGCACGCCGCCCATGGCCCGCTTCAGCACATCCTTCGTCTTCGGCGCCGTGTGGCCGATGTACTGGCCGACGAGGTCGTCGCGCGTGACTGCCACGACGTGGCCCTTGCGGACGTAGCCGAGGCGATGCAGTATTTCCGCCATCCGCATCGCGACGGTGGTCTTGCCCGTGCCGGGGTTGCCGGTGAAGCTCATATGCAGCGACGGCGGCTCGGCCGCGAGCCCCATGCGGTCGCGTACGCGCTCGACGAGCAGCAGCGCGGCGATCTCGCGCACGCGGCGCTTCACGGGCGTGAGGCCGACGAGGTCGCGGTCGAGCGCGTCGAGCACCTCGCCGATGCCTGACGCCTCGAACTCGGCGCCGAGGTCGACCCGCGTCTCCTCGACCGGCGTCAGCTGCGTGTCGCGGGTGTCATCCGCGGGTGCCATATCTCTCGCCCTCCGGCCCCCGCTCGACGGCGTAGCTCACGATGCTGTAGCGCTGCGTGCGGTCCGGCCCCTCCTGCCGCTGCAGGTGGAACCCGGGCTCCTCGGCCGGACGCTGCACGATGAAGCTCAGCGCGACGGACTCGACCCCGCGCGAAGCGTCGAACGCGTTGACTCGCACGTACGCGTCCGGATGCGCGGCGCCGCACGCCCGGATCTCCTCCATGACGCCGACGGCGTCGGCGAGGTCGAACATCGGCAGGTCCCACATCTCCCAGTACGTGTTGCGAGGGTGTGGGTCGTCCGTATGCTCGACCGAGACCGCCCATCCGTGCTCGAGGCAGTACTCGAGCTGCGCGCGGACCTCGTCCTCGGTGAGATCGGGGAGGAAGCTGAACGTGCCCTGCGTGATCCTCATGGCGGGCCTCCTTAGATCGAGGTCGGCGTCGGGACGACGTCGAGGGTGTCGGTGGACGCGTACTCGAAGGTGACGCCGCCCCACGTGTCGAGGGCGGCGCGGAGCGGCCGGCACGACTTCGCGGCGTCGGCAAGGATGCGCGGCCCCTCGGCGAGAAGGTCGCGCCCCTCGTTGCGCGCCTTCACGACCGCCTCGAGCGCGACGCGGTTCGCGGTAGCGCCCTGCGCGATGCCCTCGGGATGGCCGATCGTGCCGCCGCCGAACTGCAGCACGCAGTCGTCGCCGAAGAGGTCGACCAGCTCGTGCATCTGGCCGGCGTGGATGCCGCCCGACGCCACCGGCATCACCTTGTGCAGCCCCACCCAGTCCTGGTCGAAGAACAGCCCGCGCGTCATGTTCGCGTCGTTATGCCGCTCCCGCAGCACGTCGTAGAAACCGAGGACGGACTCCTTGTCGCCCTCGAGCTTGCCGACGACCGTGCCCGCGTGCAGGTGGTCGCAGCCCGCCAGGCGCAGCCACTTGCACAAGACGCGGAAGCTCACCCCGTGCGTCTTCTGTCGCGTGAACGTCGAGTGGCTCGCGCGGTGCATGTGCAGCAACATCCCGTTGCGCCGCGCCCAGTTCGACATCGATTGGATGGCGGTGTAGCCGATGACCAGGTCGATCATGATGACGACGCTGCCGAGCTCGCGCGCGAACTCCGCGCGCTCGTACATGTCCTCCATCGTCGCTGCGCTCACGTTGAGATAGTGACCCTTCACCTCGCCGGTAGCCGCCTCGGCCTTGTTCACGGCCTCCATCGCGTGCAGGAACCGGTCGCGCCAGTTCATGAAGCTCTGCGAGTTGATGTTCTCGTCGTCCTTCGTGAAGTCGAGCCCGCCGCGCAGCGCCTCGTACACCACTCGGCCGTAGTTCTTGCCGGACAGCCCGAGCTTGGGCTTCACGGTGGCGCCGAGGAGCGGCCGGCCGAACTTGTCGAGCCGCTCGCGCTCCACCACGATCCCGTTCGGTGGCCCAGGGAACGTCGTGACCAGCGCGGTCGGGATTCGCATGTCCTCGAGGCGCAGGGCCTTCACTGGCTTGAAGCCGTGGACGTTGCCGATGATCGACGCCGTCATGTTCGTGATCGAGCCCGGCTCGAACAGCTCGATGTCGTACGCGATGTAGGCGAAGTACTGGCCCTCGGCGCCGGGCACCGGCTCGACGCGGTACGCCTTCGCCTGATACGCCTCGTGCGCGGTCAGGCGATCGGTCCACACGACCGTCCACGTGGCGGTCGAGCTCTCCCCCGCCACCGCGGCGGCCGCTTCCTCGGGATCGACGCCCTCCTGCGGCGTGATTCGGAAGACGGCGAGGACGTCCGTGTCCGCGGGCTCGTAGTCCGGCTGCCAGTAGCCCATCTGGGCGTACTTCATGACGCCTGCGGCGTAGCGGTCGCGTGCGGTCGTGTCGTCCACGGCTGGCTCCTCGATCCCGGGCGGCCACTTCGGATTGCTGCCGAGTGTATGCGTCATAGGGAAGCGCTCGACACGCTTCGAGCCGTCAATGGCAGCGCCGGTCGTTCAGCGGCGGCAAGCGGGCGGTGGGCGGCGGAGGGGAGCAACGAGCGACGAGCGCGACGGCGACGGCAACGGCGCCGTCAGGAATTGAACGTCTCACGGCGGGCAGATACACTCCTGGTGTATCCCTTCGGTGTATCCGGGGAGCTCGCCCATGGCGGTCTACAAGGTGAACATCTCGCTTCCGAAGCACCTCGTCGACGAGATCGACGAGGCGGCGAAGGACCTGGGGCTCTCGCGCAGCGGCTTCGTTGCGGAAGCGACGTCGCGCTATGTGGCGGACGTGCGCAACCTCTCGGCCGAGGAGCGCCGGCGCAAGGATATCGAGCGGGCGATCGCCACGTTTCGCCGGATCGGGGCTAAGGCGCCGCCGGGGACGTTCGAGCAGATGATGGAGACACTCCGAAGGGACCGCGAGCGGGACACGCCGCCCGGGTGGAAGCCGTGAGCGTCTCAGTTGTCGTCGACACGTCCGTCGCGTTCAAGTGGTTCGTGCAGGCCGGAGAGGATTCGGTGGAGAAGGCCTTCGCGCTCCTCGCAGACCAGGCCGCCGGCCTGCACACCCTCACCGCACCGGCGTCCCTGCCTGTCGAGCTTGCGAACGCCCTCCGATACTCGAAGCATCAGCCGGATGATGTTCTCGATGCACTCGAGAACCTCGATCTCTCCCACGTCGAGCTCTTCGAGCCCACATCCGAGCGTCTTCACGCAGGCGGGGTCCTCGCGTACCGCCACGGGCTCTCGATCTACGACGCGCTGTTCCTTGCCCTCGCAGAGGAGCTGCGGTGCCCACTGGTCACAGCCGATCGTCGAGCATTCGCCAGGATCGACTCGCCCATCGAGATCCGGCTGCTGTAGCCGCCCTCACCGCTCGAACTTGCCGAACCCCTCGCCGAGGACCTCGTGGACGTCGGTGATGATGACGAACGCGGTGGGGTCGACGGAGCGCACGAGCGACTTGAGCGGGTCGAGCTCGCGGCGGGACACCACGGTGAAGATGACCTCGCGGTCGGCACCGGTGTAGAGGCCCCTCGCCCTGAACGCCGTGGCTCCTCGGCCGAGCTCGCTCAGGATCGCGTCGGCGACCTTCTCCGAGGCGTCCGAGATGATGTACGCAGCCTTGTTGACCGACAGGCCCTCCTGCACGACGTCGATCACGGCGCCGCCGACGAACACGGCGACGATTCCGTACAGCGCCAGCGTCGGCCCGAACGCGAACGCCGCCAGCACCATGACGAACGCGTCGGCGAGCAGCATGAGCTGCCCGATGCCGAGCGAGACGCGCCGCGCGAGGAGCTGCGCGATGATGTCC
>JAJZPX010000073.1 GCA_021811025.1 Actinomycetes bacterium | reverse complement strand
GTCCGTCGTGCTCGCGATGATCGTGTACGCCATCGTCGCGTGGGGCATCGTCCGGTTCATCTGGCTGCTGTCGGCGCACGAGGACATCGAGGAGGTTCCGGCGGAGAGGCGGGACGATCCGGGCGGCGATGAAGACGAGATGGTGTGAAAGCTGCTGCATCCGCGTCTGGGCCGGCACGACGCCCCTGTTCAGAGTGCGTCGTGCTGGTGTACTATGAACGTTCGGCGTCCGGCAGCCGCTGTGCGGTGTCGCGGCGCCAAGTAATGTAGGCCCCCGAGTAGACATGTATGGAAAGCCAGCGAGCGAGACGGTTGAGCGGCCGAGCATGGCGAGCCTGCTCGAACCGGCTTGTCGGCAACGGCGAAGCCCGTTTCCGACTCCGTAGATGTTATCGGGGCCCCGGCAGGAGAATGAAAGGGGCCACCAGAAAGTGAGCGAACTCGACACCGGCAAGGTCATCGAGGAGCGCGAGTACTCCGAAGAGGAGATGCATGCGCTGATCGACGGGACGATCACCGACTTCGACGAGGGTGACCTCGTCAGCGGGACGATCGTTCAGGTTGAGCGGGACGAGGTCCTGCTCGACATCGGCTACAAGTCCGAGGGCGTGATCCCCGCTCGCGAGCTGTCCATCCGCAAGGACGTGAACCCCGAGGACGTCGTGCACATGGGCGACCAGGTCGAGGCGCTCGTCCTGCAGAAGGAGGACAAGGACGGCCGGCTGATCCTGAGCAAGAAGCGCGCGGAGTACGAGCGCGCGTGGGTCAACGTCGAGGAGAAGTTCAACTCGGGCGAGAACGTCGAAGGCGAGGTCATCGAGGTCGTCAAGGGCGGTCTCATCCTCGACATCGGCCTGCGCGGCTTCCTGCCTGCCTCGCTCGTCGACCTTCGGCGAGTGAAGGATCTGGCGACGTTCCTCGGCCAGCGGCTCGAGTGCCGCGTCATCGAGATGGACCGCAACCGCAACAACGTCGTGCTGTCGCGCCGCGTGGTCCTCGAAGAGGGCCGCAAGACCGAGCGGCAGGCGATCCTGTCCAAGCTCATCAAGGGGCAGATCCTTCCCGGCACGGTGTCCTCGATCGTCGACTTCGGCGCGTTCGTCGACCTCGGCGGGATCGACGGCCTGGTGCACATCTCCGAGCTGTCCTGGAGCCACGTCAACCACCCGAGCGAGGTCGTGCAGGTGGGCGACAAGGTCAACGTGCAGGTGCTGGACGTCGACCTCGATCGCGAGCGCATCAGCCTCGGGCTGAAGCAGACCACGGAGGACCCGTGGCGCCAGCTCGTCAAGAACTTCCCGATCGGCGCGATCATCACCGGCAAGGTCACGAAGCTCGTCCCGTTCGGCGTGTTCGTCGAGATCGGCGAGGGCGTCGAGGGCCTCGTGCACATCTCCGAGATGGCGAAGGGCCACGTGGAGGTGCCCGAGGACGTCGTGAGGATCGGCCAGGAGGTCCACGTCAAGGTCATGGACGTCGACATGGACCGCCGCCGCATCTCGCTGTCGATGCGCGCCGCCGCCGAGGACCTCGGCCTGGCGCTGCCGGAGAGCCCGCAGCGCGAGGAGGCCGAGGCCGAGGGTGCCGAGGCCGAGGGTGCCGAGGCGCCGGAGGGCACCGAGGGCGAGAGCGCGGCGGCCGTGGAGCCCACAGTGACGGCCGAGGCGCCGGAAGCCGAGGCCGGCGAGGGCGAGGGCGAGGGCTACGCCGAGGGCGAGCCGCACCCGGAGCACGACGAGGCGCAGCCGCACGAGGACGAGGAGGCCGAGCCCGAGACGGACGCAGCGCAGACGCCGGCGGCCGTGCCGACCGACGAGGAGCCCGTCGAGGGGCCGCGCGAGCCGGGCTACGAGGAGTAGCGCCACCTGCCGGCTGCAAGACGATAGACGCAACGACGGGGCCGGGCCGGCGCGACAGCGCGGCTCGGCCCCTGCTTCGGGAGGAGACCATGTTCGTACTGGCGGTGACCGGGGGCATCGGCGCAGGGAAGACCGAGGCGTCGCGATTCTTCGCGGAGCGGGAAGCCGTCGTGCTCGACCTCGATGCGATCGCCAAGTCGCTGCTGCGCTCGCCGGCCGTGAAGGATCGCCTGGTCGAGACGTTCGGCCCGGGGATCCTCGCCGCGGACGGCTCGGTCGATTCCGGCCTCCTCGCCGCGGCGGCGTTCGCCTCCGACGAGGCGACCGCGACGCTCGACCGGATCGTGCATCCTTCGGTGCTGCGCGAGGTGGGCGAGGGGCTGCGCGACATGCAGCTCATGGAGCAGCCGCCGCGGCTCGTCGTCCTGGACGTGCCGCTGCTCGCGGAGGCGCCCGCGCTCGCGGAGCTCGCCGACCACGTGCTCGCTATCGAGGCGCCCGTGGAGATGCGCGTCGCGCGATGCGTCGAGCGCGGCCTGTCCGAGGCGGACTGCCGGAGACGCATCGAGCGGCAGGCGACGGACGAGCAGCGCGCCGAGCTTGCGGAGACCGTCATCGCGAACGACGGAGACCTGGCTGCGTTCCGGGACAAGCTGGAGCGCTTCTGGGCGCGGGAGGTCGCGCCGCATGCCGCGTGAGCACCCGCTGTCGTGGCACCGCGTGGTGCCCGTGGCGCTGGTGGCGATCCTCGCGGCGCTGGCGGCCGGCGCGCTCGCGGGGCCGGGATGGTATCAGCGGATGTACTACCCGGTCGAGTACCGTGTGGAGATCGGGCGGGCGGCGCGGGCTGCCGGCATCGATCCGTACCTCGTCACGGCCGTCGTGCACGCCGAGTCCGGGTTCGACCCGGACATCGTCTCCAAGAAGGGAGCCGTTGGGCTCATGCAGGTGATGCCGGAGACGGCGACGGACATGGAGCTGGCGGACGGGAATCGCGCGAAGGTCACCGCGCAGCAGCTGAGGCGGCCGGAGGCGAACCTCCGCTACGGCACCGGCTACCTGCGGCAGCTGCTCGACCGCTACGACGGCGATCTCGCGCTCGCGCTGGCGGCCTACAACGCGGGAATCGCGAACGCTGACCGCTGGGAGCGCGACGGAGGAGAGGAGCGCATCAACTTCCCGCAGACGCGCCATTACGTCGACAAGGTGCTCAAGGAGCGCGACGCGTACGAGAGGCTCTACCCGGAGGCGTTCTAGATGGAGTCCCGATGGCAGAAGCAGTGACGGCGTTCCGGGTGCGCTCGGAGTTCGAGCCCGCGGGCGACCAGCCGAAGGCGATCGCGCAGCTCGCCGAGGGCGTAGCGCGCGGCGACCGCTATCAGACGCTGCTCGGCGTGACCGGGTCCGGCAAGACGTTCACGATGGCCAAGGTGATCGAGCAGGTCGGCAAGCCGACGCTCGTGATGGCGCCCAACAAGACGCTGGCGGCCCAGCTGGCGGCCGAGCTGCGCGAGTTCCTCCCCGACAGCGCCGTCGTCTACTTCGTCAGCTACTACGACTACTACCAGCCCGAGGCGTACGTGCCCTCCACCGATACCTACATCGAGAAGGACTCCTCGATCAACGAGGAGGTCGAGAAGCTGCGCCACGCCGCCACAGCGGCGCTGCTGTCGCGGAAGGACGTCGTGGTGGTAGCGTCGGTGTCGGCCATCTACGGCATCGGCTCGCCCGAGGACTACGCGGGCACGGCGGTGTTCGTCCAGCGCGGGGAGGAGCGCGACCGCGACGCGCTCATCCGCGAACTCGTGGAAATCCAGTACGACCGCAACGACTACGAGCCGCAGCGCGGCACGTTCCGGGTGAGGGGGGACGTGCTCGACGTCTTCCCGCCGTACGCCGACCACCCGGTCCGCATCTCGTTCTTCGGGGACGAGATCGAGGGGATCGACGAGGTCGACCAGCTCACGGGCGAGGTGCTCACGAGTTTCGACGTGCTGCCTGTCTGGCCGGCGACCCACTACGTCACGATCCCGGCGAGGCTGCGGGCGGCGCTCGGCGGCATCCGCGACGAGCTGCGCGAGCGGCTGCAGCAGCTGAAAGCCGAAGGCAAGCTGCTCGAGGCGCAGCGGCTCGAGATGCGCGCGAGCTACGACCTCGAGATGCTCGAGGAGATGGGGTTCTGCAGCGGGATCGAGAACTACTCGCGCCACCTCGACGGGCGCAAGCCGGGCGAGCCGCCGTACTGCCTCATCGACTACTTCGGCGGCGACTTCCTGTGCATGATCGACGAGAGCCACGTCACGGTCCCTCAGATACGCGGGATGTACGAGGGCGACCGCAATCGGAAGCTCACGCTCGTGGAGCACGGGTTCCGCCTGCCGAGCGCGCTTGACAACCGGCCGCTGCGCTTCGACGAGTTCGAGAAGCGCGTGCCGCAGTTCGTGTACGTGTCGGCCACGCCCGGCGACTACGAGCTGCGGCAGAGCTCGCAGGTGGTCGAGCAGATCATCCGCCCGACGGGCCTGGTGGACCCGGGCATCGACGTGCGGCCGACGAAGGGCCAGATCGACGACCTCGTTCACGAGGTTCGCGAGCACGCCGCCGGCGACGAGCGCGTGCTCGTCACCACGCTCACGAAGAAGATGGCCGAGGACCTGACCGACCATCTGGGCGACCAGGGCCTGCGCGTGCGCTACCTGCACGCCGACGTGGGCACGCTCGAGCGCGTCGAGATCCTGCACGACCTACGCGCGGGCGTCTTCGACTGCCTCGTCGGCATCAACCTGCTGCGCGAGGGCCTCGACCTGCCCGAGGTCTCGCTCGTCGCGATCCTCGACGCCGACAAGGAAGGCTTCCTGCGCAACTTTCGCTCGCTCATCCAGACGATCGGGCGCGCGGCGCGCAACGTTTCGGGGAAGGTCGTCATGTACGCGGACAACGTGACTGACTCGATGCGCGCGGCGATCGACGAGACGAACCGCCGCCGCTCGCTGCAGATGGCGTTCAACGCCGAGCACGGCATCGAGCCGAGGACGATCCGCAAGGCGATCAACGACATCGTGCAGTACGTGCGCGAGCAGGAGGCCGGCTACGGCGGCACGGCGGAGACGGTGGCCGCGGAGCTGGCGAGCATGCCGCGCGAGGAGGTCATGCGCCTCATCTCGACGCTCGAGGAGGACATGCACGGGGCGGCCGAGTCGCTCGACTTCGAGGCGGCCGCGCGCGTGCGCGACCAGGTCGTGAAGCTGCGGGCGCAGCTGGAGCAGACGACGGAGGAGGAGGCGCTCGCGGAGTTCAAGAGGGGCGCGCGGCGCGGGAGCGCGCACGGCGTGCGACGAAAGCGGCGCTGACGGGAGGAGCGAGGAGTGGACAAGGCGTTCATCGACATGGAGATCAAGAATGCGATGCGCTCGGGCGACAAGCCGCGGCTGTCGATCCTGCGCCTGGTGAAGAACGAGATCGACGTCCGCGAGAAGGAGACGAGGGCCGAGCTCACCGACGCCGAGGTCACGGCGACGCTCAAGAAGGTGCTGAAGCAGACCGGCGAGACGCTCGAAGGCTCGATCAAGGCCGGCACCAACCCGGAGCGCACGGCGCTGCTGCAGCAGCAGGTCGACGTCCTCGAGGGCTATCTGCCTCGCCAGGTGTGCGGTGCCGAGCTCGAGGCGATCGTGGACCGCGTGCTGGCCGAGACGGGCGTGACCGACAAGCGCGGGATGGGGCAGGTCATCTCGGCCGTGGTGGCCGAGACGGGCGGCAACTGCGACAAGGCGGAGGTCGCGAAGCTGGTCGGCGCGAAGCTTGGCTAGGATCCAGGCTGTCGCGGAGGATGGCGGCACGCTCCTTGCGCCTGGTATATACGGTGGGTGGGGGACGTAATCGACGGACGCGGCACTGCCGCTCGAACTCAGGGATGGTCACATGGCGCAAAGGGTCCACGTTCCCGACGCATCTGTCTACCGACTGGCACTCTACCACTGCTATCTGGACGAGATCGTCTACGCGAACGGTCCGGAGCGGATCACCTCTCGTCAGCTCGCCGAGGCGCTCGAGGTGAAGGAGGAGACGGTCCGCAGGGACATCTCCTTCGTGGGCGAGATCGGGAGGCCGGGGGCGGGCTACGACTCGGGGGAGCTGCTCGAGGCCCTCACCGAGTTCCTCGGCTTCGGGGAGGAGTACCCGACGGTGCGGGTGGGATCGGAGGAGATGCTGCGTGCGCTCAAGGTGGTCTTCCCTCCCGCGCAGCACGGAGTGAAGCCGGTGGCGTACTTCTCCGAGAGGCCTGAGGACGCGGGGAAGGTGCTCGACGATCTAACGATCCACTACATCACGGACATCCCCGAGCTGGTCCCTAACGCCGGCGCGAAGGTGGCCGTCATCGGCACCACCCAGGAGTGGGCGCAGATCACGATAGACATGCTGGCGAACGCGGGTGTGACCGGGATGCTCTTGCTGACGCCTCGCGTCGTCGTGAGGAAGCCGAAGGACGTCGTGTTCACCCAGATCAGGATGCCGTGCGAGATCAAGTCGCTCGCATGCAGGGTCCGCCTGCCCTCGCGCGGAGAGACCTTCGAGTAGGTCTTCTCGTTAGCTGCCGGGCCCGCCCGTCGCCTCGCCGGACGCGGGCGCGTCATCCGGTAGCTGCCAGTACCATTCTCGCAGGATCCGGTCGAGCTGCGGCCGGAACGGCTCCCACTTCTCGGGCACGGCGAGCGCGGCGACGAACACCTCGCGCCTGGAGGTGCGCACGAGGTAGAAGGCACCCGCGAAGTCGGTGCCGTCGGCGTCGGTCCCTCTCACGAGCACCTTCGACGCGGCACGCTTCCCGATCGTGGCGGGCTCGGGCCCGCCGACGTCCTGCCGCCTCCACCCGCGGGCCTTGGCCCGGTCCCTCACCAGCGACAGCAGCTCGTCGGGCACCGGGGTCGTCGACTCGACCTCGGTGGTGAAGACGATGAGGGAGGGAGCGGTCTTCAGCGCTTCCTGGGCCGACTGCTCGTCCTCCGGCATCCGGTCCGCGGCGTAGACCGCGATCACACCTGGCGAGACGCTGCGCTGCCACCTCGCGGGGACGTAGAAGTGGAAGGCGCCCGTGGAGTCGGGGAGGCTGACCGTCGTCACCGCCTTCGAGCGGCCGTACACGAAGAAGCCCGCGACGGCGACGCCGAGGACGCAGACCGCTCCTATCGTGGCGATCAGAGGGTTCCGTCTCATGTTGCCTCCATCACTCGCGTCTCTGGTACCTCGTGAAATCAGTAACGGACAGGCAGTATCGGAATGTACACGAGAATCGCTTCGACGGCCAACCGGCAGGCCAGGGGCATTGCGTTGACGGGCGGATGGCCGTGGCCATAGTCTTCTCTCGTTATGACGTTAACTAACGTTATGGGCGTCGCAGGTCGTCCGTTGCGCCGCGCCTCGATCGCCGCGCTCGTCGCGGCGGCGTTCCTCCACGTCCCGGGACCGGCTCTCGCGGATCAGCCGCTCCGCGCCCTCGTGGCCGCCCTCGCGCTCGCCTGCCTCCTGGCCGTCTCGCTCGTCCGTCCGGGCCGTGCGGGCCGGGCGGCGGGCGTGTTGCTGGGGGCGTACGCGGTCCTGTATCTCGTGTCGGTGGTGCTTGGAGCGCCCGCGTCCTCGCTCTGGGGGGTCCACGGAAGGTTCGGCGGGGCGGCGGCAACGGCCGTCTTCGTGCTCGCCGGGCTAACAGGCTATGCTGCGGCGCGTCGGGACGCACGCTTCCTGGTTCGTGCGGCAGCCGTCGGGCTGGCGGCCCAGTCTCTCGTCGTGCTCTGGCAAGTGACGAGGGGGGACGCGCCGACGGGGACGATTGGCAACAGCGTACTCGCAGGGGCGTGGTTGGCGACGCTCACGGCGGTGGTGGGGGCGGGGGCGGTCGTCGAGAAGGGTGCGGAGAGGAGGGCGCTGGCCGTCGCCGCGCTGTCCGGGGCGCTGGCGCTCGGGCTGTCGGGATCGAGGGGTGCCTGGTTCGGCGCCGCCGCCGCAGGGCTCGCGCTCGTCATGACCGTCCCTCGCAGGCGGGCCGCGGGCCTGGTCGCGGCCTCGCTGGCCGCGGCTCTCGTCGTGACCGCGGCCGGACTCGCGACGGCCGCCCCGAAGCTCACCCCTCGCTCGCTCGTCTCCGGGTCGGCGGCCAGCCGTGCCGAGATCTGGAGGTCGACGGCCCGGATGGTGGCCGCGAACCCGTGGACGGGGGTCGGGCCGGGACGCTTCCTCTTCGAGTTCCCGAGGTACGAGACCGTCGGGCACGCGAGACTGGAGGGCGCGGACGTGCGGGTGGACTCCGCTCACGATCACGCCCTGCAGGTCGCGGCGGAGAGCGGTGCGCCGGCTGCCGTCGCGCTGGCCGCGCTCGCGGTGCTCGCGTCGGCCGCAGGATGGCGAGCGGCCAGGCGCGGGGACGCGGCCGCCCTCATCGCCCTGGCCGGCTTCGCCGCGTACCTCGGTCAAGGCTTGTTCGGGATATCGGCCGTCGAGACGGACGTCGTCGGATGGCTCCTCGGAGGGGTCCTTCTCGCGTCGTACGACGCGAGCGCCGGGAGCAGCGAGCGGCCGGGACCCGGGGCACTTCGCCGGGTGCCGCAGCTCGCAGCCGTCGCTGCGGTGGGCCTCGCCGCCGTCCTTGGGGCGTGGTGCCTGCGCGGCGAAGCGCTGTACGCGAGGGGCGAGACGCTGCTCGAGAGCGGACAGCTCGCGCTGTCGGCCGAGGCGTTCTCCGCCGCGGTCTCGGTGGACCCGTTCTCGGATGTCAGCCGGGTGGGGCTCGGCGACACGGTCCTGTACGCGCGTCCCGACAGGGAGCGGATCCGAGCGGCCCTTGAGGCAATCGAGGCGGGGATGGCGCTCGAGCCCCGCGACTACGACAGATCGGA
>JAJZPX010000072.1 GCA_021811025.1 Actinomycetes bacterium | reverse complement strand
CCGCCGCGGCAAGCGCGACTTCCTCGCCCAGTCCTGGCGGCTCGGCCGCGAGATCGGCGGCTCTTCCGCGCGCATCCCGCTCGCCGTCAAGGCCGGCCTCGACGCGCACCGCGCCTGGGAGAGCGACTTCCTCGCGGGCAAGCCGTTGCGCCTGCCGGAGGGACCGCCTGAGGGCCGGCGGCTGCGCATCGGCGTCGCGGGGCACGCGTACAACATCTACGACCCGCACATCTCGATGGAGCTGCTGAGGCGGCTCGGCGAGCGGGGCATCGACGTGCTCGTGCCCGAGATGGTCTCGCACGCGCAGCTTCGGCGCGCCACGGCGGACGTCCCGAAGGCGCTGTTCTGGACGTACGAGAAGGAAGTCTACGGCGCCGTGCGGCACTGGGTGGAGAACAAGCTCGTCGACGGCGTCATCTACATGCTGTCGTTCGCCTGCGGGCCGGACAGCTTCATCGAGGTGCTGATCGAGGACGCCGCCCGCTCGGCCGAGGTCCAGGTTCCGCTGCTGTCGCTCGTCATCGACGAGCACTCGGGCGAGGCGGGCTTCGTCACGCGCCTCGAGGCGTTCATCGACATGCTGACGAGACGCGAGGCCGTGCCGACGTGAAGCTCACAACGCCGCACATGGGAACGGTCGAGTACCTGCTGACGGACCTGTTCGCGCGGCTCGGCGTCGACTACATGCCGCCGCCTCCGACAACGCAGAAGACGCTGCGCCTCGGGCTGCAGCACGGGCCGGAGTTCGCGTGCCTCCCGCTCAAGCTCACTCTCGGCAACCTCATCGAGGGGCTCGACGAGGGCGCGGACGCGACGCTGATGGTGGGCGGGTGCGGGCCGTGCCGGTTCGGCTACTACGCCGACATCCAGCGACGCATCATCAAGGGCCTCGGCTACGACTACGAGGCGATCGTGCTCGAGCCGCCCGCGCACGACTTCAGGCAGTTCGTCGCCACGCTCAAGCACATAGCGCCGGACAAGAGCTACCGCGATATCTGGAACGCGTTCAAGACCGGCTTCCGCAAGGCGCAGGCGTACGACCGTGTGGACCGCGCGGCCATCGAGACCCGCTGCTACGAGACCGAGCGCGGCGCGACCGACCGCGTGCGCGAGCAGGCGCAGGCGCTGCTGGCGAAGACGTGGTCGCATCACGAGGTGATCGAGGCGGAGACCGCAGCGCTGCGGCTGTTCGACGAGATGCCGAGGCGCGACGTCACGCCGCTGCGCATCTCGCTCGTCGGCGAGTTCTACCTTCTGCTGGAGCCGTTCATCAACTTCGACATCGAGCGGTACCTGGGCGAGCGCGGCGTGTGGCTCGAGCGCTCGGTGTACCTCACCGACTGGATCGGTCCCGGCACGAAGAATCCCGTGGGCGGGCATCCGGACGAGGAGGTCGCGAGGTTCGCGGCGCCGTATCTGGAGTACCGCGTGGGCGGCGAGGGGCAGGCCACCGTCGGGCACACGGTGATGGCGAGGCTGCACGGCCACGACGGCGTGATCCAGCTGCTGCCGTTCACGTGCATGCCCGACACGATCGCGAAGGCTATCCTGCCGACGGTCAGCGAGCGCGAGGACATCCCCGTGCTCACGCTCATCGTCGACGAGCAGACGGGCAAGGCGGGAGTGCACACGCGTCTGGAGGCGTTCCTCGACCTGCTGGTGAGCCGGCGGCGCGCTCGGGCCGCCGCGAGCGCGTGAAGGGACCTCATGCGATGAAGGGCTACCTCGGTGTGGACGTAGGCAGCGTGAGCACGAACCTCGTGCTGATGGACGAGGACCTCGCCGTGCGCGCGGACGTCTACACGCGCACGCAGGGTCAGCCGATAGCCGCCGTGCAGCGCGGCATGGACGAGCTCGTGGCGCAGTTCGACCGCTCCTGGGACATCGCGGGAGTGGGAGCGACAGGCTCCGCGCGCTACCTCACCGGCGTCGTCGTGGGCGCCGACACCGTGAAGAACGAGATCACCGCGCACGCGGTGGCGGCGCTGCACACCGTTCCCGACGTGCGCACCGTGCTCGAGATCGGCGGGCAGGACAGCAAGATCATCCTGCTGCGCGACGGCGTCGTGACCGACTTCGCGATGAACACCGTGTGCGCCGCGGGCACCGGCAGCTTCCTAGACCATCAGGCGCAGCGCCTCGGCATCCCGATCGAGGAGTTCGGCACGTACGCGCTGCGAAGCGAGAAGGGCGCGCAGATCGCGGGCCGCTGCGGCGTCTTCGCCGAGTCCGACATGATCCACAAGCAGCAGATGGGCTACGCGACCGAGGACATCATCATGGGGTTGTGCGAGAGCCTCGTCCGCAACTACCTGAACAACCTCGCGAAGGGCAAGACGATCTCGGCGCCGATCGTGTTCCAAGGCGGGGTGGCCGCGAACGCCGGGATGAAGCGCGCGTTCGAGGCCGCGCTCGGCACCGAGGTCATCATCCCGCCGCACCACCACGTCATGGGGGCGCTCGGCAGCGCGATTCTCGCGAAGGAGCACGTCGAGCGGACCGGTCGCGAGACCGCGTTCAAGGGCTTCGAGACGTCGCAGCTGGAGTACCGGACGTCGAGCTTCCACTGCAAGGGCTGCGCGAACAACTGCGAGATCGCCAAGATCGAAGTCGAGGGCGAGGTGCTCGCGCGCTTCGGCAGCCGATGCGGCAAGTGGGACGTGGACTCGGCCGAATCGAAGCGCTCGATGGAGCCCGTGTTCGTGGTGGACTGACGAACGGGGCCGGATCGCTCCGGCCCCGTCGCGTCACCGCCTGACGAGAGGCTCGTCGGGCGGGAACAGCGGCTCGGAAGCGCCGCCCCCCTCGAACGCCGACTCGGGCACCAGCGGGCCGCCCATGTCGAGCAGCTCCTGGAGCGCGTCCTTCACGTCGTCGCTCACCGACTTCGTCCCGCCGAGTATCTCGACCCGGCCGATCTCGAGCGACCTCATCTCGAAGAGGCCGTACGTCTCGTCGCGCGGGAAGTCGGGGGCGGTGAGTATGACCGCGCCGCCCTCCTTGCCCGCGGCCGCAGCGCCCGTGAGCGCGTCGGGGTACGAGGTGCCCGAGGCGAGCGCCACGTACCCGAGGTTCACGACGCCCTCGCCCACGAACGTCTCGGCGATCATCGCCGACGTGTCGTAGCGGTTCTCTCCGCCGAGGCGCTGCGCCATCGGCTGAAGCGAGTCCTCGATGTCCCACGACACCGAGCCGGGGCCGCCTATCACGTACACCGTCTCGACGCCCAGCCAGTCGATCATCGCGGCAACGGTCGCCGGCATCGAAGCCGCTCGAGTGAGCAGCACCGGCGTGTGCGACGCGTACGCGGCCGCGGCCACGGACACGCCGTCGGCGAACGTCCCGCCGTTCACGAGCATCACGGACGCGGGCGGCGTCGTCTCGTGCGCGTCGAGCTCGCGGGCAACGGCGACCGACGTCGCGTAGCGATCGGGGCCGGAGAGGCGCTTGACCGTGTACGTGCCGGCAAGCGAGGAAGCGACCGCCTCGGAGATCGTCGACGGGCCGCCGATGATGAAGACCTTGTGCGCGCCGAGCCGCGCGAGCTCGCTCGCGACGGCGGGCGGCAGCGAGTCGCGCCTCGTCAGCAGGATCGGACACCCGTACGAGCCGGCGAGGCCGGAAGCGGACAGGGCGTCGGCGAAGTTCTCGCCCGTGGCGAGCACGACCGTGTCGGCCGAGGCGAAGTGCCTCTTCGATACCTCGACGGCCGTCTGGTAGCGATCCTTGCCCGACACCCGCGTGATGGGATCGCCGGAAGCACCGGGGACGGCGGCGGAGGGAGCGCTCTCGAGGCCCGCCACGTCGTACGCGGACACCTTGAAGTAGCCGTACCCGACCGGAGCGCCCACGACGAAGCCGACCACGCTCGACGGCTCGCAGCTTCCAATCTCCTCGTACGGACCGGCGGCGCGGGTCGACGCGTACACCTTGTAGCCCGCGACGTCGGCCTCAGGCGACTGCTTCCACGTGAGCTTCACGCGCTCGTTCCAGCCCTGCGCCTTCACCTCCGCCGGGGCGGCCGGTGGTGCGATCTCCAGGAAGATGCTCGCGGTCAGCGTCACGCGCTGCCCGCCGGCGTCCTCGTACTCCGCCTTCACCACGTGCAGGCCGTCCAGCGGTGGGTCCAGTCTCAGAGTGGCGGAGGCAGCATACGGCTGCCACGCGCCGAACGACTCGCCGGCGTTGAACCGCATGCGAACGGCACCCGGGACGCCGGAGCCGGCGGTGACCGTGGGCGACGTCGAGAACGGCGCTCCGCCGTTCAGGGCGAACGACCCCTTCAGGCCGTTCGTGTCCACGGCGAGGCTCACGGCGGAGCGCGGGCCCGCGTTGCCGCTGGAATCGAACGGGAAGATGGCGTAGCGCGCCGTCCCGCTGAACGGATGCCTGGTCAGCAGGTAGTCTCGCGCGAACGAGCCGGGCCCGTCGTAGACGACGACGGCGCCGGGGTCGCTCGGGCCGGTGGGAGTCGTGTCGGTGCGGCGGAGCAGGCGGACTCGGGTGCACTCCGACGCAGGCGGGGCGATCCAGCAGATGCCGACGACGCCCTCGCTGAGCCCGGCCCGCAGGCCCTGGATCGCTGCCGGCGGCGTGTTGTCGGACACCGCCGCCGTCGCGAGGGCGGGATCGGACACGTTCTCGGCCGGGTCGATCGCGTACGCGGCATAGCGCGCCGTGTCGCCCGCCTTCATGCCGGCGTCGCGCACGGTGAGCGCCGTGCCCTCGTAGACGATCGTCGCCCCGGGGTCGTCCGGACCCGCCGGGACGGCGTCGAGCCTGCGCAGCACGCGCACGACCGCGCCCTCGCCCGCGGACGGGTTCGTCCACGAGAGCGCGACGTCGCCGTCGCCGCCCGGGGTCGCGGTGAAGGCGCCCGGGGCGGACGGCGGGCTGTCGTCGGTCGAGAGCCGCACGTCGGCCGGGTCGGACCACACCGAGTGGTTGCCGCCGAGCACCGAGCGCATGCGAAGCCGGGCATGCGGGGTATCGGTCGCAGGGACCGTGAAGGTCAGCTCGGCCGCGCCCGCCGGGGCGGTGGCGAGAGGCTGGTAGTCGAAGCCTGTGGCGCAGATGTCGTCCACGCAGACGCTGCTCCTGGGCGTGTCCTCGTCGTCCGTGAAAGTCCAGATCAGCCGGTGCTCCCCTGCCGGCAGCTTCACGCTGACCTTCTGCCATCCCGGCGCCGCCCCGGAGAACCACCCGGGGTAGAAGGTGTCGTCCACCGACATGAAGGCGCCCGCGTATATGGGATTGCCGTCGAAGCGATACCAGAACGACAGGCTGCCGCCGCCATCCTGGACGGTCACCGTCGTCCACGCGCTGCTGTAGTCCTGGGAACCGGTGCCGCTCCTTATCGCGTACGAGCCGGTATGGGCGGTGTCGGTGACGGTCCAGGACTCGACGCCGGGCGAAGTCGCGAAAGTCCCCAGCGTGCCGTCCTCGAAACCGGTCTCGAGGGCGATCGCGGGAAGCGCGAGCTGGGCTTCGAACGTCGCTGAGAGCGAGCTGCTCTCGGGCGTGGTCCACGCCAGCCGCTGCTCGTGGCCGCCCCGCAGGACGTCACCGGAAGCCGGGCCGACGATCTTCGGCCGGCCGGCGTAGTCCTGCATCGCCGCCCACGCGTTCAGGCGCCCGCCGAACGCCGTGGCGGCGGTCAGCCCGGCCCTCCGGTCGACCGTGCCGAGCAGCCGGTCACGCACCTCGGCCGAGTTGGCGTCGTGGAACTCCGCCATCAGCAGCGCCGCGGCGCCGGCCACGTGCGGGGCGGCCATGGAGGTGCCGCTGAGCGGGCCGTAGCCGCCGAGCCCGACCACGGGCGTCGCGAACTTGTCGAGCGCGAAGATCGAGTCGGACGACGTTGCGTCGCCACGCTGCGGGACCTCGCCCGAAAGGCCTTCGAAGCACGTGCCGGCGAAGCCCTTCAGGCCGAAGCCCCAGGTCTCGAAGTCGGTGAAGCCGGCGTGCAGGTAGTCCTCGAGCCAGGCGGGGTCCCACCACAGCAGGTCATCCGCGACCTCGCCGCCGGAGAGCAGCAGCCGGCCGCCGGAGTCGAGGAACGACGCGAGCGCATGGCGCTCGGCGTCGGAGAGTATCGGGCCCAGCCACGGAAGCGACGGCACCGCGCCGGTGAACCACACGACGGTCCTCCCCGTCATGTCCGGCGCCGCGGGCGTTCCGCGCTCGTCGACGGACCAGGTCGTCACGTCGCTGTAGCCGGCGTCGTGCAACGCGTCGACGTACGTCCCGAGGCGCTCGCCCGCCACCTCGCCCATCACGCCCGGCGAGCTGTCGTCCACCACGAGCACGCCGTCGGTCATCGGCGAGAGCTTGGAGACGGACCGCGCGAGGATCTCGTCACGCGTGGCGGCCGGCCCGACGTCCTCGGCCGGGAACGCGAGGTACATCACGCGGTACGGGAACTTGTCGACGTACAGGCCGGCGCACTCGTATGGGAGCGTCGAGGTGATGTCCACGCCGGGCGCCGCGAGGTCCACGGCCTTGCCGTAGTTCGAGAACTCGGCGATCTCGTCGTTCGCGTCCGTCGCGGCGACGTTGACGATAGCGGTGGAATCGATGCAGCCCGGATAGAACGGCATCTCGTCGACGTTCTGCGAGTCGTTGCCGGCCGCGGTGACGCAAAGGACGCCGTGCTGGGCGGCGTAGCCGATCGCCTCGTCGAGGATGTCGGACTGCTCGGTGCCCCCCCACGAGCAGTTGATGACGTCGGCGCCGCGATCGACCGCGTAGCGGATGGCCTCCGCGCCGTCGAAGTCGGTGCCGTCGCCCTGGACGAGGAACTTGACGGGCAGGATGGTGACGTCCCAGTTGACGCCCGAGATGCCCGTCGCGTTGTTGCCGGCGGCGCCGATGATGCCGGCGACGTGAGTGCCGTGCTGGTCGCCGTCCTCAGGGTCGTAGAGCGTGGCGTCGCGGTTGCCGAAGTCGTAGCCGTGGACGTCGTCGACGTAGCCGTCGCCGTCGTCATCGATGCCGTTGCCGGGGATCTCCTTCGCATTCGTCCAGATGTTCGCGCGGAGATCAGCGTGCTGCCAATCGATCCCCGTGTCCACGACGGCGACGACGACGTCCTTCGAGCCGGTCGTGCGGCTCCACGCCTCGTGCGCCGAGGTGTCTGCTCCCGCCGTTCCGCCCGTCTGACCCGTGTTGTGGAGCGCCCACTGCGACGCGTACAGCGGGTCGTCGGGCGTCGGGCCCTGCTGCGCCGTGTAGAACCTCTCGAGCTGCGCCTTCTGCACCAGCCCGCCGCGACGCAACGAGTCGAGCAGCGCCTGGGGCGTCAGGCCCGGCTTCGTCGGGGCGACGAGCGACCAGCCGAGCTTGCGCTGCTCGCGCACGACGCGGAAGCCGATTCGCTCCGCGGCTGCGGAGACCTGCGCGGACTGCACGCCCGGCGCCCACTTGGCGACGACCTCCTTCGGCCGTCTCGTGCCGGAAAGCGCCGTCCGCGAAGACGCGAGCGGCGCCGCAACCGCCGGTGAAGGCAGCGCGGGCAGCAGCCCGGACGAGCCGAAGGCGATCGCGAGAAGGACTTGCAGGAAACGCCTGACGAACGAGCGCGCGTGCATTGACAAACCCCCTCATGCCGAAGCGAGACCCCTTGCGCCCACTAAACAGCATGAGGAGAACGTCTGGCTAGTCCCTTCTTCGAAAGCGCTTCCCGGGCTTCGCCGCGAGCGAGGCGAAGGCCAGCCCGAGGCCGAGGAGCAGCACCGCGACACCGACGTGGTTCTCGCCGATCTCGCCCCGGAGCGCCGCCCCCCGGGACGCGGCTCGCGGTTCGTCCATGTCGCACCTCTCCCGCTCGTTCGCAGCTGTCGTCCATACCCTTATGCTGGACCGGGACACAACCTACGGAGGACGATATGCCGCTCGAACCGCATCACGTGGGGATCAACGTGGCCGACCTCGACCGCTCGCTCGCGTTCTACGAAGCGCTCGGGTTCGAGCGCGTATCCGTTCGCGCGGGCGAGGGCGACGCGCCCACGATCGCGTTCCTGCGCCTCGGGGCGCTCAGCATCGAGATGTTCGCCTACGCGCCCGCGCAGCCGGCTGCCGGCGGTCCCCGCCCGTGCCTCGGCTTCCGGCACCTCGCGCTCAGGACCGACGGCGTCGAGCTCGAGCTGCTGCAGGAGGCGTGAGGCGGCGTTAGCGCTGCCGCTCGAGGCGGCGCACCTCGCCGTCCGCGGCAGCGAACAAGCCGAGGTCGGCCGAGCGCAGCGCGAACAGCCCGGTCCCGATGACGCCGGGGATGGCCGCGAGGGTGCGCTCGAGCGTCTCGGGATACTCGAGCGGCAGTCCGGCGGTGTCGAGGATGACGCCGCCGTTGTCCGTCACGAAGCCTTCGCGGCGGGCCGGCTTGCCGCCGAGGCGCACGAGCCGCTCGGCGACGTACGCCTCCGCCATCGGCAGGACCTCCACCGGCAGCGGCTTGCCGCCGAGGCGCTTCACGAGCTTGCTCTCGTCCGCGATCACCACGAACCGGTCCGAGGCCGAGGCGACGACCTTCTCGCGCGTGCACGAACCGCCCGCGCCCTTGGTGAGGCGCAAGTGCTCGTCGGCCTCGTCGCAGCCGTCGACGGCGACGGGCAGGCGCCCGCCGACGTCGGCAAGCGAGAGCACCCGGATGCCGGCCGCCTCGAGGCGCTCGCGCGACGCCTCCGACGCGGGCACGACGCCCTCGAGCAACGGCGGGCGCGCCTCGGCGAGCAGATCGATGAAGGCGTCCGCGGTCGTGCCGCTGCCGACGCCGATGACGGCAAGCCCGAAGACCTCCTCGAGCGCCGCCTGCGCGGCAAGGCGCTTCATGTCGTCAGCTGAGAGGCCCATGCGTGAAGGGTACCCGAGCGGGGGCGCGGGTCACACGCTCCGGCGCCCGCCCGTGCCGCAT
>JAJZPX010000071.1 GCA_021811025.1 Actinomycetes bacterium | reverse complement strand
TTGTGAAGCTGTTCCTGCCGGTGCTCGGGCTGCACCTCGGCCTTCACTGGCGCTGGGCGCTCACGGTCGCCCAGCGGAAGCTTCTCTCGCGAGCCTCGTCCGTCGAGACGGCCGAGGAGGCGACATGATGCGACTCGCGATCCGGAGCGTCGCGGTGCTGGCGCTCGGAGTGGCCGTGTCGTTCGGTCTCTATCAGCTCGCGACGGCCGAGGTGGGCGGGGTGCCGTTCGGTCCGAACGGAGTCAGGCCCGGGTTCGTGGCCACCATGGGGCTGTGGCGCGCCCTCGGGGGCTCCGCGCCGACGCTCGACACGTCCGCGCTCGGATCGGCTTCCGGCGAGGCGCCGTCCATGCCGTTCATGGGAGGCTCCCCGTTCGGGCAGCGGCGAGCCGTGGCGAGCGACGACGGCGTGCAGCTCGGCCGGGCGGCGTCCGACGGGGAGCGCTACGCGGTGCTGCTGGGACTCGGGACCTTCGTGGGGGTCGTCGTCGAGACCGTGTGGACGGCCTTGCTGCGGAGCCAGTGAGGGTCGTCGCGAGCGGTCGCCTGCGGCTCCTGCCGGTTGCGGGCTGCCGTTCGGCACTCGTGGTCTACCGTCCGTGCAAGATTCTGGTAGCGTGTCACCAAGACCACTGAGCTGCAACGATGTGGGGGCCAAGACGCGGTGGCACACAGGCGAGGACCAGTCGACTATCTCGAGCCGTCCGAATGGAACGCCGTGTTTGCCGCTTGCGACTTGAGGACGCCGCTGGGGAAGCGGGACCTCGCGCTGTACCTGCTGATGCTGCGGACCGGGATGCATGTTCGCGAAGCCGTTGGATTGCGGACGGCGGACTTCGACAGGAGGGCCGGCCGGCTCGGGATCCGGTTCGAGGGGAGCGCCGGCGACGTCTTCGTGCCGGACGCGCCGCGCCTGCGCGACGCGCTGGATCGCTGGGAGGATGTCCGCCGCTGGTGGGACCCCGAAGGGTCGTCCCCCTTCTACTTCATCACCGCTCAGCGCAGCCCTCTGCGTGACGCGGACGTGCGGCGGGCGCTCGCGCGAAGGGCTCGCAGGGCGGGGATCGCCCGGCGGGTGACGCCGGAGATGCTGCGGCATTCGTTCGCGGTCGAGCTCCTGAGGGACGGCTACACCCCGCACGAGATCCGGGACGCGCTGCGGCAGCCGGATCTCGCCGCCACTCGTGCGTACCTCCGCCTCCTCTCCGGGGGCAAGCAGCGCCTCGCCCGGACCGCCTTCTTCCTGTAGCGCTCGCGCGTCCTCAGTCGTCCCAGCCGACGGCCGCGCGTGCGGGGTGTGCGATACTCGCAGCGGAAGGGAGGCATGCCCGTTGCCGCTGCCGAGACGAACGCTGCTGCTCGTAGCGCCCCTGGTGGGCGGGGTCGTCGGCATCGTGATGTCCGGCGTGCGCTACGTGCTCTTCGGCCTGCTCTGGCCCGCGGTGACGCCGCAGACGCTGCTGCTCGCGGTCCTCGTCCCCACCGCCGGCCTCACCCTCTCCGGGCTGCTGCTCCAGTTCTTCGCCAAGGAACGGGAGACGCACGACACGGAGGCGTACATCGGTCGCTACCACCAGGAGACGGAGCGTCCGGAGTCCGTGACGGTGAAGGTCCTCGCCGCGATGGCGACGCTCGGCTTCGGCGGGGCTGCCGGGCTCGAAGGCCCCGCCGTGGACGCCGGCTCCGCGATAGGGCGGCGCTTCCAGCCCCTCGTGCCCGGAGGGAAGACGAGGCCGTCCGAGCGGCGGGCGTTGCTCGCCGCGGGGGCGGCGGCGGGCGTGAGCGCGGTGTTCAAGACGCCTCTGACGGGAGTGCTGTTCGCTCTCGAGGTCCCGTTTCGTGACGACGTCGACCGGGAGGCGCTGATCCCCTCGGTGCTGTCGTCCGCCACCGCTTACCTCGTCGCGGTCGCGCTGTCCGGCCCGGAGCCGTTGTTCCCCGTGGTCAGGAGCTACAGCCCGGACCTCGCAACGCTTCTGCTCAGCGTGCTGCTCGGCGCCGTGATCGGAGTGGTCGCGAGGCTGTTCGTCCAGCTCCTCGCGCTCGCCCGGCGAGTCTCCGAGCGCGTCAGCCCGCCGCTCGGCGTTCGCGCGGCGGGGGGAGGCATCGCGACGGGGATCTGCGGGGCTGCCAGCCTCGCGCTGTTCGGCGCCCCGCTCGCGCTGAGCCCAGGCTATCAGCTCATCGACGCGACCACGAGCGGCGGCGTGTCGGGCGTCCCGTCGCTGTGGCTGTTCGGGCTGCGATCGGGGGCGGTGCTGGCCACTCTGGCGAGCGGGGCCGCCGGCGGGAGCTTCTTCCCGCTCCTTTCGCTCGGAGCGGCTGCGGGGGGCATCGTCGCCCCGCTCGTGCCGAAGGCGGGAGCGCTCCTCCCGCTGGTCGGCATGGCCGCGTTCCTCTCGGCCGGCTACGGGACGCCGCTCACCGCGGCGGTCTTCATCGCGGAGTCGACGGGGGCGCCAGGCTACGTGATCCCGGGTCTTCTGGGAGCGGCCGTCGCGTACGCGGTCTCCGGGCCGCGGACGCTGTCGCACCTGCAGAGGCCGAGCGTGTCCTCACGCGTCGAGGCGGCCCTGCGCCGGCCCGTGACAGAGATCATGACGCGCGCCGTCGTGACCGTTCCCGCCGACACCGACGTCGCGGCGTTCATCGCGACGTTCGTCGTCGCGCACAGGCGCAAGAGCTTCCCGGTGACCGAGGGCGGCCGGCTCGTCGGGATGGTCTCGCTGAAGGACGTCGAGGGGCTCGCCGAGCCCGAGTGGAAGCGTACGCCCGTCCGCCGGCTCATGTCCGTCGACGTCGTGACCGCGGTGCCGTCCCAGCCCGTCGCCGAGGTCCTGGCCGAGATGGACCGGCTGGACATCGACCGCGTGCCCGTCGTCGATCCAGAGGACCGGGGGCGCCTCGTGGGGATCGTCTCGATAAGCGACATCCGGCCCATCCTGGAGCGCCCCTGACCTCTCGCGTTCGTTCCTCCCCGGCCGAGATGCCGCTACACTGTACTGACTCACACTCCTCTAAGCCCAGCCGAGGGAGGACGTATGGCTCCGTCCATCGTGGTCAGGTGGCTGGAATCGGGTGCCCTCCGGGAGGGCGGCCTCGACGCGCTCGACGAGGCGCGCGCGAGCGGCGCCGCCTGGATCGACGTTCTCGAGCCCGACCGCGAGACGCTGGAGGCGCTGAAGGGGCCGCTGGGGCTGCACCCGCTCGCGATAGAGGACGTGCTGCACGACGGGCAGCGCCCCAAGAGCGAGCCCTACGAGGAGAACGTCTTCTTCGTGTGGGTCGTCACGAAGAAGGGCAGGAACGGCGGCGTGCGCGCGTCGGAGCTCGACGCGTTCCTCGGCAAGGGATGGCTGCTGACATCCCACGGCGAGCGTCTCGCCGCCATCGAAGGTGTCGCTTGCGAGCCCGCGTGCCTCAACCGTGGGGCGGAGTGGACGCTGCACGCGGTCCTCGACCGCGCCGTCGACGACGTCTTCCCGCTCGTAGACGAGATAGGCGACCGGCTGGACGCGATCGGCGACGTGCTGCTCGAGCGGCCCGATCGCAGCATGCTCCCGGAGCTGCACCGCAAGAAGCGCATGCTGCTTCAGCTGCACAAGATCATCGGCCCGGAGCGCGACGCGCTGCGCGAGCTCGCGCGCGAGCAGGCGTACGTGTCGGAGGAGGCGTACCGCTACTTCCAGGACGTTGCGGACCATCTCTCGCGCGTGGAGGACCGCGTCGACACGTATCGTGACGTCGCGGCGTCGGTGATGGACGTCTACCTGTCTTCGGTCAGCAACCAGCTCAACGTGGTGATGAAGCGACTCACCGTCGTCGCGACGATCTTCATGCCCGGCACGCTCGTCGCGAGCGTCTTCGGCATGAACGTGGGCTTCCCGTACCGCGACTCGTATACGGGGTTCTTCGCCGCGCTCTCGATCATCCTGACGACGAGCGTCGCGATGTACGTGGCGTTCAAGAGGAGCAACCTGTGGTAGCCCCAGGCAGAGATCCCTCACGCTCCTCGCCGCCCGCGTCGGGCGACATCTACTCGGTCGCCAACATGATCACGCTGCTCCGGCTGCTCATCACGCCGGTGTTCTTCACGGTGCTCGTGATCCGCGACGGCCGCTACTCGCTGATCGCGTTCATCCTGTTCGTGGTCGCGTCCTGCACGGACTTCCTGGACGGGATGATCGCCCGGCGGACCGGCACGGTGACGACTCTCGGGAAGGTCATCGACCCGCTCGTCGACCGCTTGTTGATCGCGTTCGGGGTCCTCGGGCTGTACGTCTTGGACCGCCTGCCGCTGTGGGTCGTCGTGGTGCTGGTGGCGCGCGACATCTACCTGCTGTACGGCGCGTGGGTCCTCGAGAGGCACGGGCTTCGGATGCCCGTCCTCGTCATCGGGAAGGTCACCACGGCGGTGCTGCTGACGGCGTTCTCGGCGCTCATGCTCGGTCAGGCCGTCTCGGTCGTCGGTGTGACGCCGCTTCGGATCGGACAGTATCTAATGTGCGCGGGCGTGGCGTTGTCGCTCGCGACGGCCGTGCTCTACACGTTCAGGGCCCGGCGCATGCTGGCCCAGTCGAAGGCGGGGGAGCGATGAAGGACGGGGCGACCGGTGTCCGCGCTGTCATCATGGCGGGAGGCGAGGGCACCCGCCTCCGTCCTCTCACGAGCATGCGCCCGAAACCGATGATGCCGGTCGTCAACAAGCCGGTGATGGAGCACATCCTCGGACTGGTGAAATGGCACGGGGTGCGCGAGGTCGTCGCCACTCTGCAGTTCATGCCGCAAGCGATCGAGGACTACTTCGGCGACGGCGAGGAATGGGGCATGGACATCACCTACGCTGTCGAGGAGACGCCGCTCGGTACTGCCGGATCCGTGAAGAACGCGGAGGAGCTCCTGACGGGGACGTTCATCGTCATCTCGGGCGACGCGCTCACCGACATCGACCTGTCGGAAGTCGTCCGCTTCCATCGCGAGAAGGGCGGCCTCGTCACCATCGCTCTCAAGCGCGTGGAGAACCCGCTCGAGTTCGGCGTGGTCATCACGGACGAGGACGGGCGGATCGAGCGCTTCCTCGAGAAGCCGACCTGGGGACAGGTCTTCAGCGACACGATCAACACCGGCGTCTACGTGCTGGAGCCGGCGGTCTTCGACTACATCCCCCGCGGCGAGACGTTCGACTTCAGCTCCCAGCTCTTCCCGCTGCTGATGAAGGAGGGGCACGAGCTCTACGGCGCGGTCGTCGACGGTTACTGGTGCGACATCGGCAATCTGGGCGCGTACATGCAGGCGCATGTGGACATCCTCGACGGCAAGGTGGGCGCGTACGTGCCGGGCTTCCGCACGAAGGACGACGTCTGGGTAGGCGACGGCGCGAAGATCGATCCGTCCGCGAGGATCGCGAGGAAGGTCGTCATCGGCTCGAACTGCAAGATCAAGGCGGGAGTCGAGCTCGGAGAGTACACTGTCCTCGGCGACAACTGCATCGTGGGCTACGACGCGCGGATCCACCGCTCCGTAGTCTGGAGCGACAGCTTCATCGGGGCTCGCGCGGTCCTGAGGGGGACCGTGATAGGACGCGACGTGGACGTCAGGGCGAACGCCACGATCGAGAGCGGCTCCGCGGTCGGTGACGGCAGCTCGGTCGGCGCGGGCGCCATGATCGGGAACGACGTGCAGATCTACCCGTTCAAGCGCATCGAGCCGGCGGCCGTCGTGTCCAGCTCGCTGATTTGGGAGAGCCGGGCCGGGAGCACGCTCTTCGGCGCGAACGGCGTCTCCGGGTACGTCGGCGTCGACATCACGCCCGCGCTCGCGCTGCGGCTCGCCCAGGCGTTCGGCACCACGCTCCCGACGGGCAGCCACGTCTGCGTCAGCCGCGACTCGTCGCGATCGGCGCGCATGCTGAAGCGAGCGGTGGTGGCCGGCCTGAACTCGACCGGCATGAACGTACGCGACCTGAGGGTCGCCTCGCCTGCGGTCACGCGTTTCACCACGCGCGACACGCGGTGCCTCGGAGGGGTCCACGTGTGTGCGGCGGACGACGACGTCCAGACGGTCGAGATCCACCTGTACGACAAGCACGGCCTGGACGCGCCGGTCTCGGTCGAGAAGAAGATCGAGCGGCTGTACATGCGGCAGGAGTTCCGGCGCAGCAGCTTCGACGAGGTCGGCGAGATCATCTATCCGGCGCGCGCGATGGAGTACTACACCGCGGGGCTGCTCGACGCGCTGGGGCACCGCGCGCCGGGCGACGAGCGGAGGCTCCGCCTCGTCGTCGACATGGGCTTCGGCGTCGGTTCGCTCGTGATGCCGCAGGTCGCCGGCGCGATGCAGCTCGAGCTCATCTCGCTGTCCCCGTTCGCGGACGCGGAGCGGACGTACGTGACGGCCGAGGAGCGGCGGGTGTCGGTGGAGCGCCTTCAGGGCACGGTGACGTCGTTCCAGGCCGACCTCGGCGCCGCGATGGACGTCTCCGGCGAGCACTTGACGCTGGTGACGTCGGCCGGCGAGCTCCTCGACGGCGACACGGCGTTGCACGCGGTGATGCGCCTGTGGTGCGAGGCGGACGAGGGAGGCTCGTCCGTCGCGGTGCCCCTGACCGCCTCGCGCGTCGTCGAGCGGATCGCGGCGGAGACCGGGCACGCGGTGATCCGTACGGCGCGCTCCGCTCGCGCGCTGTGCGCGGCGGCCGCCTCGGAGGAGGTCGGCTTCGCGGGATCCCAAACCGGCGGCTTCGTGTTCCCGTCGTTCCTCGCCACGTACGACGCCGTGATGAGCGTCGGGATGATAACCCGTCTGCTGCTCGACTCGGACCGCAGCCTCGACGAGGTCGTCGCGGAGCTGCCGCCGTTCCACCTGCGCGAGGCGTCCGTGTTCTGCCCGTACGACAAGAAGGGCCTGGTCATGAGGGGTGTTGCGGAGGCCTTCACCGGGCTGCCGGTGGAGATGATCGACGGCATCCGGGCCGAGGTTGGGGACGGCTGGGTCCTCGTGCTGCCTCATCCGACGGAGCCCGTCGTGACGCTCTTCAGCGAAGGCGGGGACGCCGAGGAGGCGGACGGCCTGCTCAGGCGATACTCGGAGCTGGTGGGGGACTTGCTGAGGACGGCATAGCGACTGCAACGCCCGCGGAACGGATAGCCGCTGGTCAGGCCCTTGCACGCCGGCGCGTGGTATCCTGCTGCGCATGCCCGAGGACCCGATGACAGACGAGATCGCAACACCACGGAGACGCTCGGACCGCCATCGCAGGTCGGGCCGCTCGCTGGTCTCCTTGCGTCTGCGCCGCCTCGACGTCGGCCGGTATCGCTGGCCGCTGCTGGCGGCCGGAGGAGCGGTCGCGCTCGCGCTGGTGCTCGTGCTGGCCGAGGCCGGTCTGTCGTGGGCTCGCATACACCCCGGAGTGACCGTCGGCGGGGTCGCCGTCGGCGGGATGTCGCGGTCGGAGGCGCGGGCGGCGCTCGAGCGCGAGCTGGCGCCTCGGCTGAAGCTCCCCGCGACGGTCGCGTACGGCTCGCGGCGCTGGACCGTCACGCCCGCGCGCGTCGACGCCCGGCTTGACGCTCAGTCGGCGGCCGAGGCCGCGTACGCGGTGGGCCGCACGGGGAGCGTGTGGCAGCGCGCGGGGCAGCGCGTCGGCGCCTGGTTCGGGCGCTCGGCCTTGCCGGTCGCCGCGAAGGCCGACGACGCGAGGCTGCGCGACCTCCTGACGGAGCTCCGCCGCGCGGTCGACGTCCCCGCCCTGGACGCGACCGTCACGATCGGCGGCACGGACGTCGTGAGGGGCGCCGCGAAGCCGGGCTTGTCGCTGCGGGCCGACGCGCTGAGCCGCCAGCTGCTCGCGGCGTTCCTCTCTCAGTCGCGAGTCGTCCGCATGTCCGTCGGCTACTCGCCGCCGTCGGTGACGGACGAGGACGCGCAGCAGGCGTACGACGACGCGAAGCGCATGGTGGACGGGGATGTGACGCTGACGTTCGAGAAGCGGACGTGGGCGGTGCCCGCCGCCGAGGTCGGGGGCTGGATCGCCTTCGGCACGGTCCCCTGGTCGTCGGACGCCTCGGCGGCTTCGGCCGCATCTTCGCTCACCGCATCCTCGGCCGAGACGCGATCGGCGGAGGCGACCGGAGCCACCGGCGGAAGAACGGTGCTCGTCGCGTACGTCGACGTCCGGAAGCTCTCGGCCGCTCTCGCGCCGAGAGTGGGAGGCGTCGGCAAGCCCGCGAAGGACGCGCGCTTCGAGGTCGACGGGGCGAAGGTGCGCGTCGTGCCCGGGCAGGTAGGCGTGGGAGTGGACGCGCGCGGGCTCGCCGTGCAGCTCGACACCGGGCTGCGCTCGGCCGGGCAGCGCACGTTCGCGATAACGTTCGCGCAGACTCAGCCGAAGCTCACGACCGAGCAGGCGCGGTCGATGGGCATCAAGGAGCTCATCTCGACGTACTCGACCGAGTACGACCCCGGCAACGCGCCGCGCGTCAACAACATCCACACGCTGGCGAAGGCGCTCGACGGCAAGCTGGTCCCGCCGGGAGGGGTCTTCAGCTTCAACGGCGCGGTCGGCGAGCGGACGGCCGAGAAGGGATACGAGGAGGCGCCCGCCATCGTCAACGGGAAGCTCGTCCCGCAGCTCGGCGGGGGCATCTGCCAGATCGGGACGACGTTCTTCAACTCGGTCTTCTTCTCAGGACTTCCGGTGATCGAGCGCACGAACCACAGCTTCTACATCAGCCATTACCCGAAGGGGCGCGACTGCACGGTGAGCTGGGGCGGTCCGGACTTCCGCTGGAAGAACGACACGAAGTCGTGGATCCTCGTCCACACCGGCTACGACAGCGGCTCCGTCACGATAGCTCTGTACGGGACGGACCCCGGCTACAAGGTCACCTACGAGACGGGGCCGTTCACGAACGTCGTGCCGCACAAGACCGTCACGGAGAAGGATCCGACGCTGCCGCTCGGGAAGACGGTCGTGTCCGACGCCGGGGTGGACGGCCGGAAGGTCGTCGTGGTACGAACGGTGACACTGAACGGCGCGGAGGTCCGCAAGGACACCTTCGTGTCGGTGTACAAGGCGAAGGACGAGATCGTGAAGGTCGGCGCGCTCCTGCCCTCCGTGCCGTCCACCGCGACCACACCCGCGCCGAAGCCGTAGTCCAGCAGTTGCCCAATTGCGAGGTGTGAGAGGGAT
>JAJZPX010000070.1 GCA_021811025.1 Actinomycetes bacterium | reverse complement strand
CACGAACAACTGGATGGACCACCACGTCCCGAAGATGACGCTGGCCGAGGTGTTCGAGCGCGCGCTGACGGCGCTCGGGCCCGACCGCGTGCTGTTCGGGACGGATGCCGGCACCACGGCGCCGTATCGCGCGTGGATCAAGTACCAGCAGGTGCGCACGCTCGAGGAGATGGGCCTGTCCGACCGCGACCGCGACTCGATCCTGAGGGCGAACGCGGCGCGCATCTTCCGAATGGACGAGTGAGGACGGATGCCGAAGCCTCCCGACTACGACGTGTTCGTGAACTGGGACAAGCGCCTCGCGCGGGAGGCGCCGTTCTACCGGGCGGTGTTCGACGAGGTGGACGCGAGGACGGTGGCGGACGTCGGCGCGGGAAGCGCGAGGATGTCGCTCATGTTCGCCTCGTGGGGTCTGACGGTCTACGCGATCGACCCCGACCCCGGGATGCTCGAGCAGGCGCGCAAGAACGCGGCCGAGGCCGGCATCGACCTGCCGATCTACGCCGGCGCGTTCGGCGACGTCGCCGACGTCGTGCCCGGGCAGGTGGACGCGATCGTGTGCTCGGGCAACGCGCTCCCGCACGTCGGCGGGCTGCCGGAGCTGAAGCGCGCCTTTGCGGACTTCGCCGAGGTCGTTCGCCCCGGCGGCGCGCTGGTGCTGCACCTGCTGAACCACCAGCGGCTGCTCGACCAGCGGATCCGCACCGTCCCGCCCGTCGTGCGCGAGACGGCGGAAGGCACGCTCGTGTTTCTGCGCGTGCTCGACTACGACGATCCCGCCGGCATCGGCTTCGACTTCCTGACGCTGCGGCGTTCGCCCGACGGAGCGTGGGACGTCGCCAACGCTCGGCGCTCGGTCCATACCGCGCTGCCCTCATACGTGCTGGTCGACGAGCTCGACCACGCCGGTTTCACCCGGATCGCGCTCTTCGGGAGCCACGACCGCAAGCCGTTCGAGGCGGAGAAGGACGAGAGCGTGATCGTGCTCGCCTATCGGCGGTGATGGGCGATCTTCTCCGTCAGCCGCCGCCCGAGCTCGCAGACCTCGCCCCGCGCCGCCTCGCACGCCGCGCACGGCGCCGTCAGCCCTTCCACCTCGCCGAAGGCTCCGGACGCGAGCGCGAGCCAAAGGTGGCACAGCGGGAGGCCGGCGACGTTCTGGAAGCACTCGGTCGATTCCACCGTCGCGAGGTGCGACTCGATGTTGTAGGCGCCGGCGCAGCCGAGGAGCTCGCCCTTCGCCACCCACCGCTCGATGTCGTCCTCGGTCAGCTCGCGCATCCGCACCTTCGTGGTGACCGCGAACGTGAACGGCGCCCGCTCGCCGGGCGGCAGCAGCGCGACGCCGGTCACCACCTCGTGCGTGCGCCCCGACAGCGCGCGGAGCATGCGCCGCGCGTCGTCTAGGTCGACCGGCTTGCCGAGCACCTCGCCGTCGAGCACGACGATCGTGTCGAAGGTGACGACGATCTCGTCGCCCCCCTCGGCGGCACGCGCGGCGATCGACTTCTCCGCCGCGATGCGCTGGGCGAGCAAGGGCGGGGGGACCCGGTGCGAGAGGTCCTCTTCGAGGTCGACGGACGCGACGCGGTACGGCACGCCGCACATCTCCAGAAGACGCCGGCGTCTCGGTGAGGCCGAGCACAGGAGCAGGCCGCGGCTGTGGACATTCTCGGGCATCGCGCGGGATGATAGCACCGGTCCCCGGGACGCTGCATAATCGTGCGAGAGTCCATGCTGCCCGAAAGACGGAGAGACGTGGCCGCGAGACAGCCGACAGGCCCGAAGGCGCCCGCTTTCGTCGAGCGATTCGTCAAGCAACTCAACATAACGTTCAAGGCCGTCAAGCTGTATCCGCTGTCGAGCAACGTGCCGCGCGAGAACGCGCGAGCGACCCTCGAGCTGCTGCACGAGGTCCTCCGGCACTCCCCCGAGGTCCGCTTCGACGTAGCGAAGGACGGGCTGTGGTACGAGACGCTGCCCGTTCATCCCGGGCAGCGGGCCTTCATGGCTTTCGCGCGCGAGTTCTACAACCGCGGCCTGGCCGAAGTGCGCTTCTACGGCAGCACCACCGCCGACGAGGTGCTGCGCTTCCTGTCGCTCCTCGACGTGCCGCCGGTCGAGATCGCGCGGTCCGGCGGGTTCGAGTCGCGGCTCTGGGACAACGGCGTGAACGGCATCGCGGTGAGGGAGGTCTCGACGCGCGTCGTCGAGGCGGAGGCCACCGGCGGCGAGGAGGAGCCGGACGAGGAGTGGCCTCCCGACGCGAAGCTGATCGATGACGTCCTCGCGGAACCCTTCGGGCATCTGCCTCGCGCGCAGCGGCTGCTCGTGCGCCTGACCGGCGACGCAGCCGCCCTCTCGCGCTACCTCGCGACTCCCGCGGCGAGCCGCGCGAGCGTCCCCTCGCTCGCCGCGCATCGCCTTTCCGCGCTCGCCCGCGCCGTTCGCGGCAACGAGCCGTCCGAGCGGGGGCGGGTGTACGCACGGCTGGCCGAGGGCGTCGGGGCGCTCGACCCCTCGCTCCTGCGCGACGTGCTCTCGCGGGCGATCGCGGAGGCGCGGCACGACGAAGGGCTGGCCGCCGTCGTGCGCGCGATGACGCTGGACCGGGTCTGCTTGAGCCTCATCTGCGGCGATCTCGGCGTCCGCGATCGCGCCGAGCTCATCCGGACGGTCCGCAATCTGGTGTCGCTCGGCTTCGCGCCCCGGCGCGAGACGCTCGCCTCCGTCGGAGACGCGCTCGAGTGCGCGGGCGTGCCGGAGGACGACAGGGCGGCGCTGCTCGATGAGGTCACGCCCTCGCGCCTCCGCGTGCGCGAGCGCCCCGCTCCCGACGAACGGCCCGCCGACGTCGTGCTGCGGCTGCTCGACGCCGCGGCGTCGAGCGTGGCGAGCGCGGGCGTCGAGACGGACGCCGGCGAGCTCGCGCGGGAGGCCGCGGCGGGGATAAGCGACGGCGACATTTTTGGGGCCCTCGTCACGATCGTCACGCTCGAGGATCGCCCCGTGGAGTTCGCTTCCATGATGGCGATGCTCGAGGACAACCTCGGCCTGCTCATCGAGCGTCACGACTTCGAGGTCGCCGCCGACGCCGCGGAGGCTTTCCTGCTGGCCGAGCGGCGCGAGGGGCTCACCGGCGAGCAGCGGCAGAGGCTGCGGCGCGCGGTGAACCAGCTCGCGCAGCCCGAGCGCATGAAGATCGTGGCGGGCGCCATGCGGCTGTACCGTCCGGACACGCCCGAGCGCGAGGCCTGCGTACGGCTCCTGACGGTCCTCGGCGAGAACACCGTGACTCCACTTCTCGAGGTACTCGCCGAGGAGAAGGACATGGCGAACCGCAAGACGCTGGTCGACATGATCTCGTCGATGGCGGACAGGTTCATCCCGGAGCTCGGCGAGCGCGTCATGGACGGACGGTGGTTCTTCGTCCGGAACGTCGTCAGCATCCTCGGCGCGACGCGCGACCCGCGCACCCTCCCGTACTTGGAGAGGACGCTGCGGCACTCGGACGCGCGGGTGCGGCGGGAGACGATCAGGGCGATCGCGGGCGTGAAGGACGCGCTCGCGGGCGAGATGCTGACGTCCGCTCTCTCCGACGACGACGGCGGCAACGTCCAGCTCGCGGCGCGCTACCTCGGCGTGCTGAGGCTGCGCGGAGCCGTTCCGGCGCTGCAGGACGTCGCTCGCGCCGAAGGTCGCGGCAATCGCGACGCCGAGACGCGCGTCGACGCGATCGAGGCTCTCGGCAGGATCGGCGCCGCCGAGTCGGTGCCCGTGCTCGAGCAGATCGCCCGGCAACGCTCGTTGCGGGCGGGACGGACGCGCGAGCTGCGCGCGGCGGCGGAACGCGCGCTCTCCATGATCCGTGCGGCGGAGGGCGGTGCGGCGTGAGCGACGGTTCGCCGGCCATCCCGTCGATCGCCTACTCCTACAACCAGCTGCGCCGGGCCCGGGAGCTGCTGGCGCGCTTGTACAGCGCGCGCCGCGCCTGCCGCTTCTACCCCGCCGCCCACCCCGTCGTCGACGACGCGATCGAGGGGCTGAACGAGCTGTTGGCGGCATACTTCGCCGAAGGGGTCGACGTCGTGCTCACGTTCTTCGAGGACGAGCTGCTGCTGGGCGAGCAGCTTCTCGCCGAGGAGAGCGTGCTGTTCGACCAGCTCATCCGCGACATGTCGGCGATAGGCGCGGGGAGCGTCGTCTTCCTGCAGGGGCTCGACGCCGGCGAGCTCGCGCGTGCGATGCGGGTGCTGGCGATGGACCCGCTCGAGGTCGAGCGGGCGGGCGGTCTCGGTCCGGCGATGACGCAGGCCGGGCTGGAGCACGTGAGGGTGTCGGCGGTGACCGTCGCCGAGCGGACGGAGGCGCCTCCGAAGGGAGAGGAGCGCGACGCGGCGAGGCAGAGCTACCAGCTCGGTCTCGACCTGATGCGCGATCTCGAGCGCGTGATGCAGTCCACCGGGACCGTCTACGCGGGGCCGGTGCGCCTCGTCGTGCGAAGCCTGCTCGACAACGTGCTCAACAACAGGTACGCGATGCTCGAGCTCACCGGTCTGCGCGACTACGACGAGTACACCTTCTACCACTCGGTGAACGTGACGATCCTCTCGCTCGCGGTGGGCGCGGCGATCACGCGAGACGCGCGCTTCCTGACCTCGCTGGGGGTGGGCGCGCTCATGCACGACATCGGGAAGATCGTGATCGACGTCGACACGCTGAACAAGCCGGGCGCGCTCGACCCCGAGGAGTGGGCGACGGTGCGGAGGCACCCGCTCTTCGGCGCGGAGGTGGCGGTGCGGACGCCGGGCCTCGACAAGGCGTCGGTGGTCGTCATCCTGGAGCACCACATCCGCTACGACGCCTGCGGTTACCCCGAGCGCTTCCCGGTGCGGCAGCAGCACCTCGCGAGCCGCATCGTGGCGCTGGCCGACGCGTACGACGCGATGACGTCGAAACGCAGCTACAGCGCGGCCAGGCTCGCGGACGACGCGATCTCCGTCCTGGTGAAGAACGCCGGCAGTGCCTTCGATCCGCGGCTCGTGCGGCTCTTCATCGACACCCTCGGCTGCTATCCGCCCCGCGCCGTCGTGCGCCTCACGTCCGGCGAGGTGGGCGTGGTCGTGCGGCCGAACGCGGGTCAGCCTACCCGCCCGAACCTCCGCGTGTTCGCCGACGCCGGCGGCGCGGTCGTCGACCCGCTCGACGTCGACTTGGCGGACGCCGCGCAGGCGGCCGGCCGCGAGATCGAGCGTTGCCTCGACCCCGCCGGGCTCAACATCGACGTCGAGGACTTCCTCAGGTAGGCTGCTTCCGCCCTCCGGCGGAGGCGACGGCAGGCGGCGGAAGAACCGCCACGGTGGCGAGTGCAGGAGGTCGGCGTGGCCGTTCGGCAGAGACGGGCGTGGACGATCGCGGCGGGGGCGGCCCTTCTCGTGGTCCTCTCGGCAGCGAGGCCGGTCGCGGCATTCTACACGGACGTCCTGTGGTTCGAGGACATGGGGCACGCGAACGTGCTGTGGACGCGCGTGGCGAGCGCGTGGACGGCCGCGCTCGCGTTCGGGCTGGCGACGTTCGCGATCGTGTACGTGAACCTCGTGATCGCGCGACGGATGGCGCCGCGCGCGTTCCTCGCGCTCGGCGGCGTCCCAGAGCAGTTCCAGCAGGGGCTCATGCAGCTGAGGACGGCGCTCGAGCCGGTGATGCGCTGGCTGCTGCTCGGGATCGCCGTCATCGTCGCGATCGGATCGGGGGCGGCGATGGCGGGGAAGTGGCCGCTCTTCCAGCTCGCCCTGCACCCTACGCCGTTCGGCATGGCGGACCCGCAGTTCGGCCGGGACGTGTCGTTCTACGTGTTCACGCTGCCCGTGCTGCGGCAGGTCTCGGACTGGCTGACCTCGACGCTCGTGGTCGCGCTCGTGCTCACCGCGATCGTGCACCTTGTGGACGGCGCCATCCGTCCGTGGGAGCGCCTGCGCGGCTTCGCTCCGCACGTGAAGGCGCACCTGTCGGTACTCGCGGGCCTCATCGTGGGGAGCAAGGCTTTCGACTACTGGCTCCAGACGTTCGAGCTGGACTTCTCGCCGAGGGGGCAGGTGCTCGGAGCGAGCTACACGGACGTGCACGCGCAGCTCCCCGCGCTGTACATCCTCATCGCGATCGCGCTCGTCTCGGGGCTCGTGCTGCTCGTGAACATCCGCTTCCGGGGCTGGCGCCTGCCCGCGATCGCGCTCGGCGTTTGGATCTCCGCTTCCGTCCTCGTCGGCGGCGTCTACCCCGAGCTCGTGCAGAACCTGAGAGTGGCGCCGAACGAGATCGCCCTCGAGGCTCCGTACATCAAACGCAACATCGCGGCGACGAGGAAGGCGTTCCAGCTGGACACCGTTCAGGCGAGGCCGTTCGCCGCGAACGCCGACCTCACGCCCGCGGACGTGACCTCGGACGCCGTCACGATCGACAACGTGCGGCTTTGGGACCCGGCCGTGATGAAGACCACCTACAAGCAGCTGCAGGAGATCCGCCCGTACTACGACTTCAACGACGTCGACATCGACCGCTACACCGTCGACGGGCGCCGCACGGAGGTGCTGACGTCCGTGCGCGAGATGAACGTGGCGCAGCTCGCCGATCAGGCGAAGACGTGGCTCAACCAGCATCTCGTGTTCACGCACGGCTACGGCGCGGTCGTGAGCCCCGTGAACGACGTGGCGCCGGACGGGACGCCGATGTTCATCGTGAAGAACATCCCGCCGGCCACCACCACCGACCTCACCATCACGCAGCCCGCCATCTACTTCGGCGAGGAGTCGAACGATTACGTCGTGGCCGGTTCGGGACAGCCGGAGTTCGACTATCCGAAGGGGAGCGACAACTCCTACACGCACTACAGCGGCAAGACCGGCGTGCCCGTGGGCGGCCTCATACGCCGGCTCGCGTTCGCCCTGCGCTTCGGCTCGACCGATCTGCTGCTGTCCACGTTCGTCACGCCGCAGAGCCGCGTGCTCTACTACCGCGATCCCGTCAGCCGCATCAACCAGCTCGCGCCGTTCCTGACGCTCGACAGCGACCCCTACGCCGCTGTGGTGAAGGGGCGCATCGTCTGGTTAGCGGACGCCTACACCACGTCGGACCACTACCCCTACTCGCAGCCGGCCGCGAACGGCGTGAACTACATCCGCAACTCAGTGAAGGCCACGATCGACGCGTACGACGGCACCGTGCACCTCTACGCGTTCGACCCCTCCGACCCGATCCTCGCCAGCTGGCGCAAGGTCTTCCCCGGCCTCGTCGAGGACGCCTCGGCCATGCCGGCCGAGGTCCGGGCGCACTTCCGCTATCCGGAGGACTTCTTCCGGATCCAGGCCGAGATGTACCTGAACTACCACATGCTCGACCCGCAGGTCTTCTACAACAAGGAGGACAGCTGGGCCATCCCGAACGACGTGGCCGGCGCAGAGATGCGGCCCTTCTACGTCCTGATGCGCCTGCCCGGGGAGCAGACCGAGGACTTCGTGCTGATGCTCCCGTTCACGCCGAGGACGAAGCAGAACATGATCGGCTGGATGGCGGCCAAGTCCGACCCGTCCAACTACGGGCAGCGGCTCGTCTACCAGTTCCCGAAGCAGAAGCTCATCCTCGGTCCGGAGCAAGTGCGGGCGCGGATCAACCAGGAACCGACGATCAGCTCGCAGCTGACTCTGTGGGGCCAGAGCGGGAGCAAGGTGCTGTTCGGCAACCTGCTCGTGCTGCCCATCAAGGACTCGCTGCTGTACGTGCAGCCGCTCTACCTGCAAGCGGAGCAGAGCCCGATCCCGCAGCTCACTCGCGTGATCGTCGCGTACGGGGACCGTATCTCGATGCAGCCCGACCTCGCCACCGCGCTCTCGCAGGCCTTCGGGTTCCAGCCCCCGAACGTGCAGCCCACAGCGCAGCCGGGGGCGACCTCGCAAGGCACGGCGACGCCGTCGCCGTCCGCGCCGGCAGGGATAGCGGCGCTGCTGGCGCAAGCGAACAGCCTGTACAAGCAGGCGATCGCCGCGCAGCGCGCGGGTGACTGGGCGACGTACGGGAAGCTCATCGGGCAGCTCGGAGAGGTGCTGAACGATCTGGCGAGAGAGTCGTCGGGATCGACGCCGACCGCCAAGCCCTGACGCCCCGGTCCGTCCGGCCCGTCCCTGCTGCTGTCCCGTTCGGCCGTTCCGTTCGGCCGAGACAAAGCTGGCAGTCTGTGCTACCATCTCGCTCCGTTGTGCCTGCAAGTAGGGCGCCCACGTCGCGCGGCCTCTCCGAGAAGAGGCCGCACGGACCGGCGACGTGGACGCGAAGTCTCGAACTGAGATGCACGGGCGCGCGCGGAAGCAGACGATCAGGCGCAGCACGAGTCCGCGCCGCTCGCCCTTCAATGCGTAGAGACGCTTCGGTCCATTGCCCAAGAGCATAGCTCGTGCTCCTGCGGCGCGGCGGCAGGCTCCTTGCGGGAGCCCCCTGTGCCGGGTGCGAGGCAGCGCTCCTCCCCAAGGATGGCTTCCGCTGTCTTTCCCTTTGCCCTCGTGCGCCCGGCAGCCGCCTGTCCTGTTCCCGGCATTAGGAGGCAATGTGAGTAGAGGCAGCAGACCCTGGTCGTTCGCGTTCCTGTCCGCGGCCACCGCGGCGACGCTGATCGCCTGGACGATCTCGCCGGCGCCCGCCGTAGCCGGCATGATGACGGACGACGGCCGTCCCCTGAGGCCCCGAATCGGCCGAACGGGCGTCGTCCTTCCCGCCGCGTCGCCCGCTTCGATCGCTCCGGCGGCGAGCAGGATCGCGAACCTCGCCGGCAAGCGCCGGCCGGCGCCGCCGCCCGCACCGAAGTACGGGCCGTGGGCGTCGGCCGTGTGCTCCTGGTACTGGGAGCCGCAGCCCCTCGCCGGGGGCGGCTACCTCAAGCCGGGCATGATGATCGTCGCGCACAAGAGCCTCCCGTTCGGGACCCGCATCCAGTTCAGCTATCACGGGCGCACCTGCATCGCCACGGTGATGGACCGCGGGCCGTACGTGAGCGGACGCGAGTTCGATCTGGGGCCCGGCACGGCGAAGGCGCTGGGCTTCGACGGGGTCGACAGGGTCTCCTACCGCTTCGTCTACTGACATCGGCGCCGTACGCCGGAAGACGGGCCGTCCCCTCGGGGCGGCCCGTCTGTATCTGGCTGCCAGCGCCGCCCACGGCCTTTCGGGTATCTTAGTGTCGTTTCGATGCCGTTCATGGAGGTCAGCGTGCCCGAGCCCAACGAG
>JAJZPX010000069.1 GCA_021811025.1 Actinomycetes bacterium | reverse complement strand
ACTGTGCGGAGTTTGCGCAACCCGATTCATCCGCACCTGGAGCCTGATCGTTGCGATGCCAGAGACATTATGCTTGCGCGTGGCCGGTGTTTCCATGATTCCAGAAGCATGACATGTGCTCACGCTCTCAAGGTCTTGCCTGCCCTGCTTCTGATAGTCTCCTGCGACGACAGGCCCGCCCAAACGGCGGGCCTGTCGTCGTCTCTACGACTGCAGCGTCCCGTTGAGCTGCGGGTCGGCGTCGAACGCCTTCTCCAGCACCCCGTCGCGTTTCTCGAACGAGACGCTCGCGGCGGCACCGAAGATCCTGCGCACGCGCGCCCACGGCGAGCGGGAGCCGAGCACGAGCAGCACGACCGCGATCGCAGGCCACGCCGCGAGCAGCGCGATCCACGGCCCCGACGGCTCGATGCCGAACGCGCGGACGAGCACGAATGCGGCCGCGGCGGGCCAGCACAGGGTCGAGGCGGCCAGCAGCGGGGCGCGCCCGGGCAGCCGCGGGCGTGGCCAGCTCGCCGACTCGGGGTAGCGCGAGGCGCGCAGCTCGAAGTACCGCGTGGCCGCCAGCCCGGTCAGGCCGGCTCGCACGGTCCCCCAAGACCCCGCCGCGATGAACACGCTCAGCGCGACGGCCTGCTGAAGAAGCCTCGGCGACACGTTGCCCCCTCCTCCGATGGTGCCGGCCCTCCAAGATTCTGCCATCCGTCGCCCGGCGCGTCACGCGCGGAAGGCGCCCTCGCCGTTCGGTTACACTGGGCCCATGACCGACGACAACTCGCTCATAGATTTCGTCGCCGGCGTCTCCGGGGAGGGCTACCTCAAGGTCGAGGAGGACTTCGGCGACGGGTTCGTCCGCCTTCGCATCTCCGAGGCCGAGCGGCGCCAGGCCAAGCACGACATACGCAGCTTCGAGGACGTAGTGGTCGAGGCGCTGCGCAACAGCCGCGACGCGCACGCGCGCCGCATCTTCCTCGCGAGCTCGCGAGAGGGCGACATGCGCTCGCTCACGGTCATCGACGACGGCATCGGCGTGCCGCCTCACCTGCACGACCGCATCTTCGAGCCGCGCGTGACCAGCAAGCTCGAGACGATGGTGACCGACACGTGGGGAGTGCACGGGCGCGGCATGGCGCTGTTCTCGATACGCGAGAACGTTCTCTCGGCGCGCGTGGCCGCGTCGGACCTGCACCGCGGCCTGTCGCTGACGATCGTCTCCGACTGCAACGCGCTGTCGGAGCGCGCCGACCAGTCGACGTGGCCCGTCGTCGAGCCGGCCGAGGAGGGCGGCCTGACCGTCGTGAGAGGCCCGCACAACATCGTCCGGCGCGTCCTGGAATTCGCATGCGAGCACCCGGAGGTGTCCGTGTTCCTCGGCACACCGACCGACGCGATCGCCACCCTGCACGCCGTCGGACGAGGCACCCTCGCCTCGGCCGACCTTCTCTTCTGCGACGACGTGACGAAGCTGCCGGTCTGGCAGCGCCCGGCCGCAGCGGCGGACGCGTCGGAGCTCGTGGAGATCGCGGCGGGCATCGGGCTAGCGGTGTCGGAGCGCACGGCCCATCGCGTGCTCGCGGGCGAGCTGCCGGCGCTGGAGCCGGTGCTCGCCGTTGTCGCCGGGTCGGCCGCGTCCTCCGGGCGGGTGGAGCCAGCGCCCGACATCTATCGCGACCGGCGCGGGCTCAAGATCCACCACGCCGACCTCGGCGAGTTCAAGCGCCGTCTCGAGCAGGCGTTCGACGTCATAGCCGACAGGTACTTCCTGCACCTCAAGGCCGAACCGAAGATCGTGGTGGGCCGCGACGAGATCCGCGTGCGCTTCACCGTCGAGAAGGAAGACTGAACCAGCCGATACGCTATACTGAAGGATGGCCCGGCAACTCCGCTCTGCCACGAGGGACCAGCGTCGCACCAACCATCGCCGTTCTCGTCGCTCCAGGAGGCACACGTGGAGGTTCTCAAGGTCTCCAGCAAGTCCAACCCGAACTCCGTCGCCGGCGCGCTTGCCGGCGTGATCCGCGAGCAGGGAGCGGTCGAGGTCCAGACCGTGGGAGCCGGAGCGCTCAACCAGGCCATCAAGGCCATCGCGATCGCTCGCGGCTTCATCGCCCCTTCCGGCATGGACCTCTCGTGCGTGCCGGCGTTCACCGACATCCTCATAAACGGCGAGGAGCGCACGGCGATCCGCATCCTTGTCGAACCCCGGGACAGCCATCGCGGCTGACCCTTCGCGGGGAAGGCCCCGGCCTTGAGCGTAGACCTGCACGTGCATAGCACGGCGTCGGACGGCGTCCTCACGCCCGAGGCGCTCGTGGACGATGCCGCCCGCCTGGGGCTTCGCGCCATCGCGCTCGCCGACCACGACAGCGTCGAGGGTGTCGCCGCGGCGCTTGAGGCGGGTGGGAAGCAGGGGCTGCTGGTAGTCCCAGCGGTGGAGCTCACGGCCACGGCCGAGGACGGGCGGGACATGCACATCCTCGGCTACCGGATCGACCATCGCGACAGGCGATTGCTCGACCGGCTGGTCCAGCTGCGCGAATGGAGGCGCAAGCGCGCGCTGTCGATGATCCAGGCGCTGCGCGAGGGCGGCTATCACCTCGATCCGGAAGCGGTGATGCGGCTCGCCGGCGAGGGCTCGGTGGGACGCGCGCACATCGCCCGGGCTCTAGAGGAGTCTGGCGAGGTGTCCTCGGCAGGCGAGGCGTTCCGCGAGCTCATCGGGCACGGCCGGCCGTTCTACATCGCCAAGCCGGGCACGCTTCCCGAGGACATCATCTCGCTCGTCCGCTCCGCCTGCGGGATCCCGGTGCTCGCGCACCCGGGGATATCCCGCGTCGACGACCTTCTCGGCCGCCTCGCAGCAGCGGGGCTGCAGGGCATCGAGGTGTGGCACTCGGAGCACTCGGCCGCCGACACGAAGCGCTACGCGGAGATCGCGCGCCGCCGCGGGCTGGTCGCGACCGGCGGGAGCGACTTTCACGGCCCGCGCGCGAGCGGAGGCGGGAAGCAGCTCGGCGCCGTCGACGTCCCGGACAGCGTCGTCACGGAGCTGTACGAGCTGGAGCGCGGCCCCGCCTGCCGGTAGACGGCGCGGGGCACGCCGCGTGCTACACTCCACGCCCATGAGGACCTTCGACGTGCGCACCTTCGGGTGCCAGATGAACAAGCACGACTCCGAACGGATCGCCGGGCTGTTGGAGGCGCACGGCTACGCGCGCGCCGAAACTCCCGAGGACGCCGACGTGGTCGTGTTCAACACCTGCTGCGTGCGCGAGCGCGCGGACGAGCGCCTGCGGGGGCAGGTGGCGTCACTCGCGTCGGCGAAGCGGGAGCGCGGCCTCGTCATAGCCGTCGGCGGGTGCATCGCCCAGCGCGACGGCGAGCGCCTGCTGCGACAGCTCCCGCACGTCGACGTGGTGTTCGGCACGCACAACGTCGCGCGGCTGCCCGAGCTGCTCGCCGCCGCCGAGGAGTCTGGCGGCGCGCGGGTCGAGACGGTCTCCTCGACGACCGACTTCACCTCGGACCTCCCGTCGGACCGCGAGCGTCCGTGGCATTCCTGGGTGCCGATCGCCGTTGGCTGCGACAACTTCTGCACGTACTGCGTGGTCCCGTACGTGCGCGGGCGCGAGCGCTCGCGCCCGCTCGAGGACGTCGTCGCCGAGGTCGAGCGGCTCGCCGCGGACGGGGTCGTGGAGGTGACGCTGCTCGGGCAGAACGTGAACAGCTACGGGCGCGACCTGTACGGCAAGCCGCGCTTCGCCGAGGTGCTGCGGCGAGTGGCCGGAACCGGCGTGGAGCGGGTCCGGTTCACCACGAGCCACCCGAAAGACCTCTCGGACGAGACGATCGAGGTGATGGCGGCCACGCCGCACGCATGCCGCTACCTGCACCTGCCCGTCCAGTCGGGCTCCGACCGCGTGCTCGAGGCGATGCACCGCCGCTACACGCAGGAGGCGTACCTCGCGCTGGTCGACAGGCTGTACGCGGCGATGCCCGATCTCGCGCTCTCGACCGACGTCATCGTCGGCTTCCCCGGCGAGACGGACGAGGACTTCGAGCAGACGATGCGCGTCGTCGAGGCCGCGCGCTACGACCAGGCGTTCACGTTCATCTACTCGCCTCGCGAGGGAACGCCGGCCTCACGGATGACCGGCAGGGTGCCGCGGAGTGTCGCGCAGGCGCGCTTCGACCGCCTCGTGGCGGCCGTTCAGGCCTCGGCGCTGGCGAAGAACCGCGAGTACGTGGGACGCACGGAGCGTATCCTGGTGGAGGGGCCGAGCAAGCGCGACCCTCGGGTGCTCGTGGGGCGCACCGGGAGCAACAAGGTCGTGCACGCGCCCGTGCCCGAGGGCACCTCGGCCGGGAACCTGGCCGGCGTCCTCCTTGACGTGGCGGTCGAGGAGGCGCAAACGTGGTTCTTGCTGGGTAGGATAGTGCCGTAGCGCGGCGAAAGCCGCGTATGGAGGTGGGGGATGGCCGTCACCACGCTCGGCCTCGTCACGCCGCACGCCCCTATCGAGGTGCCCGAGGTGGGGCATGAGCGCTCGGAGGTGACGGCGGCCACCTCGGCCGCGATGCTCACGTGCGCGAACCTCCTCGAACGCTTCGACCCCGACACGATCGTGCTGATGTCGCCGCACGCGCCCCTTCTGGGCGACGCGTTCCTCGTGGACACCGCCGCGAGCTACGAGGGGAGTCTGGCGGACTTCGGCGCTCCGCAGGTGCGCCTGGCGCCCGCCGGCGACGTCGAGCTCGCGCGCGCCGTCCTCGAGGAGGCCGCCAGGCGGCACGTCCCGGCACTCGACCGCGGAGCGTCCCTCGCGCCGCTCGAGTCCGGGGAGCTCGACCACGGAGCGCTCGTGCCGCTGTCGTTCCTCGATCGCCGCAGCCGCTGGCCGCTCGTCGAGCTGTCGCTGTCGATGCTGCCGTACGAGTATCACGCGTCCCTCGGCGCCGCGGTGGCCTCGGCCGCCGGCGCGCTCGGCCGAAGGATCGCGTTCGTCGCCAGCGGCGACTCGAGCCACCGGCTGCTGCCCGGCGCTCCCGCGGGCTACTCGCCCGAGGCGAAGCGCTTCGACGAGGAGGTGGTCCGCCTCGTCCGCGAGGGGGACTTCGCGGGCCTGTCCCGCATCGACCCGGAGCTGGTGGAGCAGGCAGGCGAGTGCGGGCTGCGCAGCTGGATCGCGCTCGGCGGCTTCCTCGCGGGGCGAGAGGTCGCCACGCGGGTGCTCGCGTACGAGGGGCCGTGGGGGGTGGGCTACATCACCGCCGTGGCCGCCGACCCGCCGGTCGTGGCCGGCCTGCCGCCCGCCGTCTCCGACGCGACCGGCGCAAGCGGACGCAAAGGCGGCATGCCGGGCGACGACGAGAGCGCGCCGGTTGCCCTCGCGAGGCGCACCATCGAGGCGTACGTCCGCCACGGCGTCACGATCGGGCTCGAGGACGCCACGGGCGACCTGCTGTCGTTCTCCGCGGGCGCGTTCGTCTCGCTCCACACGAGCGACGGGGACCTGCGCGGGTGCATCGGCACGATCAGCCCCTACCGCGAGAACCTGGCCGAGGAGATCGTGCACAACGCGATCCAAGCCGCGACCTGCGACCCTCGCTTCCCCCCGCTCGCACCCGAGGAGCTCGACGGCCTCGAGATCAGCGTCGACGTGCTGCACGAGCCCGAAAGCGTCGCGGGTCTCGAAGACCTCGACCCCAAGCGGTACGGCGTCATCGTTACGGACGGGCACAGGCGCGGCCTGCTGCTGCCCGACCTCGAGGGCGTCGACGCGCCCGAGACGCAGGTGTCGATCGCGACGCAGAAAGCCGGGATCCGGCCGGGCGAGCCGATCGCGCTCCAGCGGTTCCGGGTCGACCGCTACCATTAGGGCGTGACGCGCATGACCGCACCCGAGCTCGTCCCCGAGCTGCCGCCCGCGCGCGGCCGCGTGCTGGCCGTGGTCGGGCCGACTGCCGTCGGCAAGACGGCCGTGGCCGAGGAACTCGCGGTACGCCTGGGCGGCGAGATCGTGTCGGCCGACTCGATGCAGGTCTACCGCGGCATGGACGTCGGCACCGCGAAATCCGCAGCATCCGAGCGCCGCGTCCCGTATCGCTGCCTCGACCTCGTCGATCCCGGGACGCCGTACTCCGCCGCGCTCTACCAGCGCGACGCGCGAGCGGCGATCGCCGACATCCACGCCGAGGGCAAGCTGCCGGCGGTCTGCGGCGGCACCGGGCTCTACGTGCGCGCCGCGCTGGACGACATGCGGTTCCCCGCCGGCGGGACGGCGGCCGCGACCAGGGAGGCGTACGAGCGCCTTGCGGGCGAAGAGGGCCCCGCGGCGCTGCACGCGCTGCTGGCGGTGCGCGACCCCGCCTCGGCCGAGCTCATCCACCCCAACAACGTCCGCCGAGTGGTGCGCGCGCTGGAGATGCTCGACACGGAGGGCGTCAGCTACGCGTCGCAGGCGGCGGGCTTCGCCCGGCGGCGGAGCGTCTACGACGCCGTCTTCATCGGGCTCGCGATGGAACGCGCCGAGCTCTACGCGCGCATCGACGCCCGCGTGGACGCGATGATCGCCCGCGGGCTGCTCGACGAGGTGCGGGGCCTGCTGGAGGCCGGCTACCGCGACGCGCTGACCGCCGCGCAAGCGATCGGGTACAAGGAGCTCGTGCCGGTGGCGGAGGAGGGCGCCGACCTCGCCGAAGCGGTCGCTGCGGTGAAGCAGGCGACGCGCCGGTACGCGAAGCGTCAGCTGACGTGGTTCCGCGCGGATCCGCGCATCACGTGGCTCGACGTCACCGGCCTTGCAGCGGGTGAAGCGGCGGACGAGGCGCGGCAGCTGGTAACATGGGCACCGCACCTGCCGGAAGGGGAGTAGCGGATGCCGGACCTCGCGTTCACCAAGATGCACGGGCTCGGGAACGACTTCGTCGTGGTCCAGGACCTCGGCGAGGAATGGGATCTCACGCCACCGGCCATCGAGCTGCTCTGCGACCGCCACTTCGGCATCGGGGCTGACGGCGTGTTGATCGTGCGAAACGCGACCGTGCCCGGTGCGGACTACCGGATGCTGTATTTCAACGCCGACGGCTCCCAGGCCGAGATGTGCGGCAACGGCGTGCGGTGCTTCGCGAAGTACCTCGTCGACCGCGAGCTGGTGCGCGGCGACTCGCTCGCGGTGGAGACGCTCGGCGGCGTGAAGCGCATCGACGTCGTGCGCGGCGCGGACGGGACGATGGAGACCGCCACGGTCGACATGGGCGAGCCGAGGCTCTCCCCGGCGGAGATCCCCACGACCCTGCCCGGGCCGCGCGTTCAGGACGCCGCGCTCGAGACCGAGTACGGCATCGTCCGCGTGACCGCGGTCTCGATGGGCAACCCGCACGCCGTGATCTGGGTCGACGACGCCGACGCCACTCCGGTCGAGCTCATCGGCCCCGCCGTCGAGAACCACCCCACCTTCCCCAACAGAACGAACGTGGAGTTCGCCGAGGCTGCGAGCGAGGGGGAGGGCGAGGACCGCGTCCGCCTGCGCGTGTGGGAGCGTGGCGTGGGCGAGACGCTCGCGTGCGGCACGGGCGCTTGCGCGACCGTCGTCGCCGCCGTCATCGACTGCAGGACCGGACGGGACGTGACCGTGGAGCTGCCCGGAGGAGAGCTCTTCGTGCGTTGGGACGAGAGCGACGGGCACGTGTACATGACGGGACCCGCCACGGAGGTGTTCACCGGCATGCTGCCGGTGCCGGGGGAGTAGCATTCGGCCGTTCGCGAGGGGGTGCGCGATGGGCTTCGAACCGCCCGGCTCGACGCCGTGGCCGGTCTGCTACCATGTTCGGAATGCCATGCCCACCCGAGATGAAGGGGATGTCGCTTCCGTGAGGACCGCTCAGCGTATCGCCAGCCTGCCTCCGTACCTGTTCGCCGAGATCGACCGCAAGAAGGCCGAGAAGGTCGCGCAGGGAGTGGACGTGATCTCGCTGGGCATCGGCGACCCGGACACTCCGACTCCCGAGCACATCGTCGACGCGCTGTGCGCGGCGTCGCACAACCCGGCAAACCACCGCTACCCGAACTACTACGGCGAGCCGCGGTTCCGGAGGGCGGCGGCCGAGTGGATGGCCGGACGCTTCGGCGTCGAGGTCGACGCGATGAGCGAGACGCTCGCGCTCATCGGCAGCAAGGAGGGCATCGCGCACGTCTTCCTCGCGTTCGTCGATCCCGGCGACGTCACTCTCGTGCCCGGCGTCGGCTATCCCGTCTACACCTCCGGGGGCGTGCTCGCGGGCGGAGAGACGTACTACATGCCGATGAGCGCCGAGAACGGCTGGCTGGCGGACTTCGAATCCACGCCGCCGGACGTTCTCGCCCGCGCCAAGATGATGTTCCTGAGCTACCCGAACAACCCCACCTCCGCGATCGCGCCCGTCGAGTACTTCGACCGCGCCGTCGCCTTCGCGAAGGAGCACGACCTGCTCGTCATCCACGACAACGCGTACTCCGAGATCGGCTTCGACGGGTACCGCCCGCCGAGCTTCCTCGAGCGCCCGGGCGCTAAGGACGTCGCGATCGAGCTCTTCAGCTGCAGCAAGGCGTACAACATGACCGGCTGGCGAATCGCTTTCGCCGTCGGCAACCCGGAGGCGATCAAGGCGCTCGGCACCGTGAAGAGCAACATCGACTCCGGCGCCTTCACGGCGGTCCAGGACGCCGCGATCGAGGCGCTCACCGGCCCGCAGGACTCCATCACGCGCCTCTGCGACCTCTACCAGCGCCGCCGCGACCTCGTCATGGGCGCGCTGCCCGCGGCAGGGCTGTCGGCCGAGACTCCGAAAGGCACCATCTACGTGTGGGCCAAGGTGCCCGAGGGGTACACGTCGGCCGCGTTCGCGGCCGACCTGCTCGACAAGGTCGGCGTCATCGTCGCCGCAGGGACGGCGTACGGGCCGTACGGCGAGGGGTACATCCGCATAAGCCTGACCACGCCGGACGACCGCCTCGAGGAGGCCATAGAGCGCATCAAGTCGCTGTAGACGGATGTCTGAGACGCGCTTCGAGCTGACCGACCTGCACGAGGAGTTCGAGGATCGGGCGATCCTCGTAGGGGTGGACTACGGCCGGCGCGGCTGGGGGCTCGAGGAGAGCCTCGATGAGCTCGCTCGGCTGACGGACACGGCCGGCGCGCGGATCGTGGGACGGATCACGCAGCGCCTCGAGAAGCCCAACCCGAAGACGTTCATCGGCACCGGCAAGGCGAACGAGATCGAGCGGATGGCGAAGCGCGAGCAG
>JAJZPX010000068.1 GCA_021811025.1 Actinomycetes bacterium | reverse complement strand
AGAGAGCGCGCATGACTCCCGACGCTGCAATCGCGGTGCCGAACGCCCCGGCGGCGAGCGCGAGGGACGCGCGGCTACCGCACGGCGGTCGCATCCGCCGCCTGCGCCCGTCCTCCGTGGCAGCGCGAGCACTCCCTGATCGGCACGCTCTCGTGCTGCATCTGCACGACCGGGTCGGGGCTGTGGCACTTGCATCCCGGGATGGGCACGTGGAAGCCGCCCCGCGGCACCTGCGGCGCCTGCCCGGCGGCGCGCAGCGTCTCGTAGCGGGCGCGCATCTCGGCCGAGGGCGGCTCCATCGAGCCGAACTCGTACGCGACGACCGCCAGCGCGGCGAGCAGGATGAGGGTCGCCAGCAGCGCGAGCGCCAAGCGCTTCAGGATCCGCCTGCCGCGTCTCGGAGGCGCCGAGGGGGAAGCGGCGGCTTCCCCCTCGGCGCGAGAGACGAGCGCCTGCGCGTCCGCGAGCGTGGGGGGATCGTCGCAAGGATGGACGCGGGCGTTGTCCGACACGATGCTACGCTCCCTTTCCGAGGATGGCGTCGAGATCCTCCTCGGCCGTTGCCGAAATGGAAGCTACGCCGAAGTTGTCCGCGAGCACCTGCAGCACGTTCGGCGTCACGAACGCGGGCAGCGACGGCCCGAGCTTGATGTCGTGTATGCCGAGGTGCAGCAGCGTCAGCAGGATCGCGACGGCCTTCTGCTCGTACCATGACAGCACCAGCGACAGCGGAAGGTCGTTCACGCCGCATTCGAAGGCGTCGGCCAGCGCGAGCGCGATCTTCACGGCCGAGAAGGCGTCGTTGCACTGCCCGATGTCGAGCAGGCGGGGGATGCCCGCGATCTCGCCGAGGTCGGCGTCGAAGAAGCGGAACTTGCCGCACGCCAGTGTCAGCACGACCGTGTCCGCCGGCGCCTTCTCGACGAAATCGGCGTAGTAGCTGCGGCCCGGCCTGGCGCCGTCGCACCCGCCGACGAGGAAGAAGTGCCGGATCGCGCCGGACTTCACCGCGTCGATCACCGCCGGCGCGACGCCCAGCACCGCTTGCCGGCCGAAGCCCACCGTGACGGAGCCTGCCGTCTCGCGCGTGTCGTCCGTGAAACCGGGCAGCGCGAGGGCGCGATCGATGACCGCGCGGAGGTCGGGACCGGCGACGTGCGTCGTGCCCGGGAAGGCGACGGGGCCCGTCGTGAAGACGTTGTCGCGGTAGCTGTCGCGGGGGTTCTGGATGCAATTCGTCGTGAACAGGACGGCGCCGGGGAACTCCGCGAGCTCCTTGCGCTGGTTCTGCCACGCGGTGCCGAAGTGCCCGACGAGGTGCTCGTGCTTCTTCAGCTCCGGGTAGCCGTGCGCGGGCAGCATCTCGCCGTGCGTGTAGACGTCGATGCCGAGGCCGGCCGCCTGCTCGAGCAGCGCCGCGAGGTCCGCGAGGTCGTGCCCGGAGACGAGGATCGCCTTGCTCGTCCGATGGCCGAGCGTGACGGAGGTGGGCACGGGGTGCCCGTACGTGCCGGTGTTGCCCGCGTCGAGCAGCTCCATCGCGCGCAGGTTCCACTCGCCCACCTCGAGCGCGAGCCCGACCCAGTCGTTCAGGCCCAGCGAGCGGTCCGACAGCGCCGCCAGCGCCCGGTGCGTGAACGCGTACAGCTCGGAGTCCTCGTGCCCGAGGATCGCCGCATGGTAAGCGTAGGCGGCGAGGCCCTTCAAGCCGTAGATCGCGGTCTGCTGCAGCGACTGCACGTCGGCGTCGGCCTGCCGGTCCCAGAAACCGCCGACGGCTTCCGCCTGCGCCACGAGCCCGGCGTCGTCGGCCGAAGGCTGCGACTGCCCGCGCACCTGCAGGGTCCCGCCCGCCGCCTCGACCTTGTCGCCGAGATCCTCGACGAGCGCGTTCGCGCGCCGAACCATCGAGGCGAGCGAGGCGACGTCGAAGTCGACGTTCGTGAGCGTGTGGAAGAGCGCGTCGGTGACGAAGCGGTCGACCTCGGCGTCGACGACGCCGACGCGCCTGCCCTCGACGGCGTACTCCGACAGGAAGCGGCACAGGTGGACCAGCAGGTCCTGTAGCGCCGCCGCCTCCGGCTGCTTCCCGCACACGCCGACCGACGTGCACGCCACACCATTCAGGGCCTGCTCACACTGGTTGCAGTACATTCGCTGGTCCTCCAAGCTCTAGCCGTGGATGAGGGCGGGCAGGCACGACGTGCACACCCAGGTGGACGTCCCTTCGACGCGCACGGGCAGCAGCGGCCGATGGTCCTCGTCCGTGCCGCACCGGAAGCACCGTTGCGGGATGTAGGTCTTGGCGGCACCCATATGCTCCTCCGCCGCCTCGTGGTCGAACGGCACCGCCTCGCGCGTCTCGATCGCGAGAGCTCCGGTGGGGCAAACGCCGAGGCAGAACCCGGCACCGTCGCACAGCTCCTCGCGCACGACCTTCGCCTTGCCGTCGACGATGACGATCGCGCCCTCGGCGCACGGGCTCACGCACGCGCCGCACCCGGTGCACAGCTCCTCGTCGATCCTGACTATCTGCCGAATCACGGCTTCGGACATCTTCGTCTTCCTCTCTCCTCGTCAGCCCCGGGCTTGCGCTTCTCGGCGCCGAAGCTCCGCGGCGTGCTTCCGTCCCTCGATCGCGTGGCGCAGGCCGTCGATCGCGTGCCCGTGCAGCAGTGAGCGAGGGCCCGCGTACCGCATGACGTCGCGCATGAGCTCGCGCATGTCGGGCTTGTAGCAGTGCGTCTCGCAGTGGCTGCAAAACGGCTTCGCGCTCCCGGGCTTGTCCTGCGGGCAGAGCGCGCGGCGCTTCTCCGCGTAGACGAGCAGTGCCGCGCACTCGTCGCACACGACCGGCGCCTTGCCGTACACGCCGAGCTCCACGCCCGTGCTTGAGAGCGGTCGCTTCTCACGGTCCGGGTGCTTGCCGGAGCAGTAAATACGCGCGAAGTCGCCGAGCAGGCGCGTGTCCCGCGCCACGCGCCCGTCCGCCAGACGCTCCTTCAGCCGGTCGGTCATTCGCTCCTCCTTCTCGGGACCGCACCACCCGGCCCCGTCCGTTCGCCGCTGCGAAACTACACGCGGCACGAGCCGCACGCCTTGACGGAAGTCAAGAGACGGGAAGAATTCCGACAGGACCGGTGAAGCTTCTGGAGGCGCTCTTGGCCGTGACGGGATCTCTCGCGTTCGACGCGCTGCGCGCGTGCCGCCTCTGGCGTTCCGCGTCGGACGACGGCGTGCGCCGGCTGGAGGCACGCGCCCGCGTGCGGCGATACCGGCGGGCCGCGGTGGTCGCAGCGGAAGGGGACGCGGCGTCCGCACTCGCCGTCGTCGCGGAAGGGGCGGCGAGCGTCTTCCACCTGGGCGCGGACGGACGGCGGCTCGCCTTCGAGAGCATGGGCCCGGGCGAGCCCATCCTCGCCGTCGCGGCGCTCGCGGGCGGGCGCTACCCGGCGAGCACTGAGGCCGCCGCCGACCTCGTCCTGGTGTGGTTGCCACGCGAGGCGCTCTTCGAGCTGATGCGCGAGGAGCCCGTCGTCGCGCGCGACCTCGTCACCGATCTCGCCGCGCGCGTCGTGCGGCTGACGGAGACGACGCGATCGCTCTCGCTCGACGTGCCGTCGCGCCTCGCCGGATGGCTGTTCCAGCGAACGCTCGCAGGCGTTCGCACGACGCCGGCGGGCCTCGAGCTCGAGCTGGGGATGCCGAAAACCGAGCTGGCGCAGACGCTGGGGACGGTGCCGGAGACGCTGTCCCGCGCGCTCGCGAGGCTGCGGGCCGAGGGACTCATCGCGACGCGGGGACGAACGGTCGTCGTGCTCGACGTCGGCGGGCTGGCGAGGCGGGGGGCGGGCTACTCGGAAGGCTGACCGCGGGCTCGGCCCACCCGCCCGCGCGCTCGGTCAGAGCGACCGCAGGCGCAGGGTGACGAGGCAGCCCTCGCCGCGAACGCTCTCGATCGCCGCTTCGCCGCCGTGCGCCTCGGCCACCAGGCGAACGACGTGCAGCCCCACCCCGGAGCCGCCGCCACGCGCCCGGCTGCCCCTGAAGAAGCGCTCGAACACGTGGGGCAGATCCTCGGCCGGGATTCCCTCACCGAGGTCGCGCACACCGATGGCCGCTTCGTCCCCTTCGCGTGAGACGGTCACCCATATCTCCCCGTCGGGCGGGGAGTACGTGGCGGCGTTCGAGAGCAGGTGGGCCAGCGCCAGACGGATGCGCCGCGGGTCGCCCGCGAGCGGCGGCAGGCGCCTCTCGACGTCGACGACGAACCGGCACGCCGCGCACGCGCGCTCCGCCTCCGCCACAGACTCCGTAACGAGCGCCACCAGATCGAGCGGCTCGGAGTCCAGCTTCAGCTCGCCCTGCTGCACCTCGGACAGCAAGAGGAGGTCGTCGATCATCGTCCCGAGCAAAGCGGTCTTGCCCTCCAGCGCGCCGAGCACCCGCTGCCGCCGCAGCTGATCGTGCACTATCTCGCCCCGCCTCAGCAGTTGGGCGAAGCCGGCGATCGCGGTGAGCGGCGCCTTGAGCGCGTCGCTGACGAGATCGCAGAACTCGTCGCGCAGCCGGTCGACCCGGCTGTCCGCCGACACTCCGCGGCTTATCACCACCACGGCGACCTCTCCGTTCCCGCGCACCATGGGATACAGCCCGAGCTGCACGGTCGCTCTGGAGCCATCCTTCCGGATCGTCTGAGCCTCGCGCTCCACCGGCCTCATAGACTCGGCCACCGCACGCAGCTCGACGAGGAACGCCCCGCGTCTCTCGGGCGGCACGGTCGGGAGGACGGTGTCGAGCACCTCCTCCTCCGTCCAGCCGTACAGTCGCTCGGACGCGACGTTCCATCGGAGCACGCGGCCGTCGAGGTCGACCACCCGGACCACGTCCGAGACGGCGTCGGCCAGCTGCCGGACGACGTCCTCCGTACTGAGGCGGCCCCGGGCTCCGCGCAACGCGCCGTCCATCTCGATCCACGTCTCCAGGTGCGCTGCCGCCAGGGGGATCGCCGAGCCTACCGCCTCGAGAGCGGCGGCCGGCGCGGGAGGGTCGACCAGGACGACGGCGCCGAGCACGATGCCGCCCGCACTCAGCGGCAGCACGAGATGCGCCTGGCCGCCGAACGCCGCCGACAGCTCGTCCCCGAGCGCCAGCGGACGCCCGGCGTCCAACGCGGACGCGAGCGCGGTCCGCGCGGCGACCGGGACCGGAGCGGGCGGCGGGACTTCAGGATACGAGGCGACGACCGAAAGCCGGCCCGAGCGGAGCACCGCGACGTGCGCTCCCGAAGCCGCCGCAGCGGTCGAGAGCGCCTCCGCCAGCGCGTTCAGCCCGGCAACCTCGGCGATCGTGTCGGTTTCCACCAGCTACCCTCCCCGTGCGACCACCCTATCTAAGTCCGTGACGATGCTCGCCGCAAGGGCGCGACTCCCTTTGCCGCCGTTTCTGAAGGAATCTTTGGCACGTGCGTTGCTAGTCGCGATCGTCGAGCTGGGCGACCGGTCCTCCTCCTCCCCCCTCAGAGGATCGGGTACGCCCGCTTGATTAACGAGACGCGCACCCCCCGGCGCGTCTCGTTCCTTTTTCCAGCACTTCCCGGCTCCCACCTGCGCAGATGTTCGCCTAGACTTGAGTCGTCCGGGAAGGGGCGCCGTGGTCGACTCAGCCGAACGACTCATCAATCTCGCGCTGTTCCTCGCCCGCTCGCGTGAAGGCGTGACGGCGGAGGAGTGCCGAACGGCGGGCCTGGGCTACACGGAGGACCAGGACCCCGACGCGTTCGCGCGCATGTTCGAGCGCGACAAGGACGTCCTGCGCGCCGCCGGGCTGCCCATCGAGGTGGACCGCGGGCGCGGGACCGAGGCGTACAGGCTCGACCCCTCCGCGTACGCCGCTCCCGTGCAGCTCTCGGCCGATGAACTCGCCGCGCTCGCCGCGGCCGGCGCCGCGATGGTCCACGACCCCGGCTTCCCGCTGGGCGAGGACCTCCGCTACGCGCTTGCGAAGCTGACCGCGTACGCCGACGCGCCGGCCCCCACCGTCGCGGCCCGCATAACGGACGAGACGCCCGAAGAGCAGGGTGAGGCCGCCGCCCTGCTGGCGACCGCCGTCGCGGCTCGCAAGCGCACCCGTTTCGGCTACACGAACGTCTCCGGGCGCTCCGGGGCGCGCGAGGTCGAGCCGTACGCGCTCTTCCTCAGCGAGGGGCGCTGGTACCTCGTCGGGCGGGACACGGCGCGTGGCGAGATGCGCACGTATGCCGTGGCGCGAATGACGGACCTGTCGACGAACGACGGGCGTCCCCGGTCTCCCGATTTCGAGCGACCGGCGGACTTCGACGTCGCGGCCTTCGTGCTCCTGCCGTTCCAGTACGGCGAGCCGGTCCGCACGGCCACCTTGCGCTTCTCGCCCGATGCCGCGTGGAGGGCCGAGCGGCTGACGGCGAATCACGGAACGCTGGACCCGCAGGGCGACGGCAGCATGTTGTGGCGCGTGCCGGTCGCCGACGAGCGGCGGCTGCTGCGATGGGTGGTCGAGAACGGTCCGGGGATCGTTCCCGTGGACGCCGACTTGAGGCGGCGGCTCGCCGACGGGTTGCGAAAGGTGGTGGCGCTGCATGCCGCGGGCTAACGCCGCCGACCGCGCTCGTCGGATGATGGCGCTGTTGCCGCTGCTCACTCCCGGTGCCGAGCTGCCGCTCGCCGACCTCGCCGAGACCGTCGGCGCGACGCCGGCGCAGATCGTCGCGGACGTGGCCACGCTGTCGCTGTGCGGGCTTCCGCCGTACTCGCCCGACGAGCTCGTCGAGGCGTTCGTCGAGGACGGCCTGGTGCGCGTCTACTCCGCCCCGCCCGCGCTCGACCGCCCGCTGCGTCTCACTCCGGCGGAGGCGACCGCCCTCGGCGCCGCGCTCGAGGCGTGCGGCCGCGGCCCGCAGGACGCGCTCCGGCGCAAGCTCGCGGCGGCCGCGGTCGCGCCGGACGCGGACGACCTCTCGTGGGCGGTATACGCCGCCACGACACCCGGCGGCCTCGCCGAGATACACGCGATCGTGGCGTCCGCGACGATCAGGCACGAGGCGCTGCGCATCGAGTACTTCTCGGCCGGAAGGGGCGCCCTGACGGCACGCGTGATCGAGCCGTGGGCGCTGGGTCTCGACCGCGGTGCCTGGTACGTGTCCGCCTTCTGCCGCCTGGCCGGCGCTGAACGGGTCTTCCGCCTCGACCGCATCCACACCATCGAGCCGATCGGCGAGATGTTCGCGCCGCCCGCGCACGTGCGGCCGCCGGTGCCGGCCTTCCCCGAGGACTGCGCCGTTCGTCGGACGACGATCCGTTTCTCCGCCGACGGCGACCTTTCGTCGCGCGACTTGCCGGGCGCCCTCTTCCGCCCCGAGGAGGGCGACGATACCCTCGCTGACGTCCCCTTCGCCTCGCCCGGATGGATAGCGCGAAAGGTCGTCGCGAGGCTGGGGGACGCCGAGGTGCTCGAGCCGGCCGAGGTCCGGGCGCAGACGGCCGCTGCGGCAGGCAGGATGCTCGATGAGCTCGGCGAAGCGTAGGAGGGAGGCCGCGATGGCGCACGCGAACGAAGACAGCATGCCGGTTCCCGAGCGCTTCGACGGCGCCCTGCGTTGCCGGCTGTGCCCCGACCTCTCCCCTGCCGAGGACAACGACTGGTGCCCGCTGGCCGCGGGCGTGGTCTGCGATGACTGCTGCCGAGCCCTGATGATGGGCGACGAGCGGTTGCTCGACGCGGTCTCGAGGAGGCGCGGGCACGAGATCGGGATGGAGCAGGTCGTCGAGAGCTGCATGCAGTGCGAGCGGCTCGTTCGCCTCGTGACCGAGACGACTGGCGACGGAGACGGGGTCCGCCTCCGTCCGAACTAGCTCGCGACAGGCGGCGTAGCCGCTGTCGCGAGCCGGCCGGATCGAGCTGACTCGCTACGCTCGCGGCTCATCCGGCCGCTCGCTCGCCACCGCTACCGCCCGAACCGGCGCGCGATCTCCTCGGCGATTCGCTCGCCCGGCAGCATCTCCACGTCCCGCACGGGAAGCGCCGCAAGGAACCTGCGCGAGTACGCCCTCGGCTTCGCGAGCCGGGAGTCCGCGATCACCACGCACCCCGTGTCCGTCGACGTCCGGATGAGCCGCCCCGCCGCCTGCTTGAGCTCGATGATCGCCTCGGGCAGGTAGTAGCGCTCCCACGCCCGCGGGTCCCGAGCGCGCCGCTCCTCGTACAGCGGATCGCTCACCTGCCCGAACGGCAGCTTCGCCACCACGACGCATCGCAGCGTGTCGCCGGGGGCGTCGAACCCCTCCCAGAACGACTTCGTGGAGCACAGCGACAGCCGATCGTCCGCGAGGAACTCGTCGCGAAGGCGCTTGCGCGACACGCCCGCGCCCTGCGCCAGCAGCGGCAGCCCGCGCTCGCGCAGCGGAGAGGCGAGCCTCGCGTACAGCGCCTCCATCTCGCGGCGGTTCGTGAACAGCGACAGCACGCTCCCGCCCATCGCCTCGTGCACGTCGAGCAGCAGGCGCTCGAGCTCGCCGAGGTAGCCGGGCTGCCCGGGCTCGGCAACGTCGGACGGCACGAAGACCGCCATCTGCCGCTCGAAGTCGTAGCTGCTCTCCAGGCGCATCGTCTCGACGGCGCCCTCGGGGAGGCGGTCGAGTCCGACGCTCCGGAGGAAGTGCGAGAAGTCGTCGCCGGCGGCGATGGTGGCCGACGTGAAAGCGACGGAGTGGGCGTTCGGGTACAGCGTGGCGAGCAGCGCCTCTCCGACGTCCAGCGTCGACGCCGCGAGGTTCTCACCGGCGACCTCGCGCCTGCGATCCACGGTGACGCTGTACACGAAGCTCTCGTCGCTGCCGTCGAGCACCGTCGCGAGCCCCGCGAGCTGCTCCGCGAGCTGCGAGACGTGCATCACCAGCGTCGCGCGCAGCTCGCCGAGCTCGTCGCCCGACTCCTCCGTGAGCGTGACGAGCTCCCGCCCCGCGGACAGCACCGCGTCCAGGCGCCGGAGCAGGGCCCTGCCGGTGCCCTCGGCGTAGCTCCACTCGGCCGAGGAGCGCAGCTCGGGCGAGAGACGCGCCTCGCACCTGTCGTAGACCGGGTCCCTCCCCATCCGCAGGTCCTTCAGGAAGTCGAAGAACGACTCCGCCACCGTGGCGGCCGTCGCCGTCTCCGCGACGGCCCGCTCGAGCACCTCCTGGGCGCGCGGGGTGAGAGCGCCGGCCGAGGTCATCCTCGCGCGCAGCGTCGCGAGCAGCCCCCCACGGCCCGCGACGTGCA